>JBHLOP010000055.1:7711-10319 GCA_048940375.1 Promethearchaeota archaeon
AATTTTATTCATATACCCCTTTCTGCGCGAACAGGGGTGTTTATCCATCCGCGGGTGGTGTTTTAATGACGGGTACTCTCAAGTCCCGTCTCTCCTTACACCAGGGAGTAGGTCCACTTCGAGACTGTTGTAAGGGCTTATACGTCCGTGACACCGTCCCTTCCCCTCAGGACTTTTAATCAGCGGACGACAGAGCAAGGGGCTAGTGGAGAACCCCATGGTGTCATAACCCAAACAACTACTGCGTCCCATAGAGGGAGCCCTCTAATCAACTAAGGGACTTCTTCAAGTCCCTACCCTTTAGGGTGGGGTAGTTGACGTTCGTTGTATTTGCTATACTCTCCGTATAGTTCAATCTATTTATCAATCTTTTGTTAAGGGGGGTTCTCATGCGAATCTTGTTGCGCAGTTCGATAGCTTGCTAGAAGGAATTATTTTAACACTGTCCGTAATTCTATCGCCTTTTTGAGTATGAAGCACTTTTTATCATTTCGTTAGGATACACCGTGGTTTAGGAAGAAGAAAAAACGCATTATCTGCAAAGTCTCAAAAAAAATTACCATTGTATCGTTGATATTGACACCAAAATCAGTTTTTGATTTGAAAACTTGCGAAACTTTTTTAATATGTAAGCTTTTTTTTTACAAATAAATAATTAAATATGTAAATATGTAAATTCTATATTAATGCCATGTAAACAAAATTAAGGAGGATATAACATGGCAAGCAATGTTGTTAAAATTACAGATAGACAATTACAGATCTTGAAAAAACTTTACGCTGCAGGAATCATCAATTGAGTTGACCTTCACGCTCTAGGGTGCCTGAAAAAGCGTAAAAGTTCACACAATTGTCTTAACTCAAAATGAACTGAGTGATGAATTAAATATAACACGTCAGGCTCTATCTAACCACTTAAGAAAACTAAGAGATATAGATTTTATTCGCACTGGTAGAGGCTTTATAGACCTCACAAACAAAGCCATGGAAGCTCTTGGCGAATCTGTAACCGAAGCATTCGTGTTTATACAGATTGATCCTGAAAGAAGAAAAGAAGCCTATGACCAAATTAAGGCGTTAAGAGCACAACGACTATTTCGGGTGACAGGGTCAGAACTAGATTTGATTGCACAAGTCGGACGTGCTAAGTTAGACTCTTTTCTAAAAGATCTCGCAGGAATCTCAGGAGTTAAGAAGACTTCGGCCCATGTTATCCTTGAAACTATTATGGAATGAATGAAAAAATTGTCAACTTTTTCCTAAAAGCATGAAAAATTAGCTATTTTACGGCTATTAATACTATAATTAGATTCATTTAGAATGCAAAAAGGAATGTCAAAAGGTCATTTTGAGAAAATATTAGATACGATGTAAGAACATACATTGTATATAGATACATACTCCCAGAGAGTGTGGCAAAACCAAACAACTTCCAACTCCAATTTTTTGTAAAAGAAAATAACAGTTCTTTACCAATAAGAATAGCTAATACAGGAGATATAGGAAGCAGATATTGCCAACTGACTTTTGGATTGAGCATAAACACAATTGGCCAGAAAAGACTCCAAATGAGCAAAAATTTTTCGTTACCATTCTCTTGTAAACTATAAAGAGTAAAAAGTCCCCAGAAACAGATGCACAAGGATAATGTAATGATATCTATAATACTTGTAGTGGGAGGAATGGAAACAAACTCTCGTATTAAATAGAATCCTATCGGGATTCCTAGAAATACTATGAGGGTTATGGGAAGCAATATATTGAAAGGAGTTCTGTTTTGAATTCTGATGCGGAACATGTATGTTGAAATTAACAATATAATAAAAAATAAGAGAAGGTAATCTTCTCCGAATATTTTAACATAGCTAATTGGTAATGATTCGAATTGAGCCTGTTGAGTAATCAAATCTAATACAGTATAATTCACACCATGAGCAGAATAGCGATAGTCAGCAAAAAACGCCCAAATCTTCCAAATGGCATAGATAAAATAGGGAGGGATAATCGTTAGAGCATTATAGAGCGAAAACCTTCTTTGTATGAGGCACCAAATGACAAAGATCATTGGGATTAAAACTCCTGGCTCCTTTGTCAAGATTGCACAAATGCTTGAAAATGTTCCCAAAATCATTAATTTACGAGAGTTATTCATTTCACCAGCATAATAGCCATACAGCGCTAAAGTGCCAAAAAAAGTAAGGACAACATCCATCATTATGAGACGACTCATTATGACATGTGGCGGGAATAAACTCAATATAAAGGCTGCAAATATGCCAATTGTTTCATTATAAAGCATTTTTCCAAAATAAAAGACAAAAACTATGGTTAAGGTTCCAAGAACCACTGATAACATTCTATAAGCAATGATTGACGAGCCAAAGATAAGGTGAACACAAAAAAGTAGATAAGCGTATAATGGAGGATGTCCTCCCCAAGTGGGATGTTTGAAAGGGTTTAGTTTTATTTCTTCTGAATGCACTATGTAATACGCTTCATCCCAGACAGGTGGACCCGTTATATTTATCATACGAATTATTAGACCAAGTAGAATAACTAGAATTAGAATTAGATGCACGTATTTCACTTGAAAACGAAATTTGAAAAA
>JBHLOP010000287.1:0-2561 GCA_048940375.1 Promethearchaeota archaeon
TCAGGGTTTCGGGGACTTAATATCCGAGAAATAATAAGGGCGAGCACGAACATTAAAGTTACAATTACTTGAAAAATAACGATTGGTATAAACTGTTCTATCGCCATCTTAATACACATTTACAACTTTACAAGGATTGGCTGTAGAAAAGATTAGCATCTTTATCTGTTTTTGTCATGCAATTTGCTGACGATACGCAAAAACATTTGCACGTTGAGTCGAATTGTGCAAAAAAATTGCATTATAAATAAAACTAAATTTCGAGCGCGGAAATATAATCATTGTAAATGGTTGATCCGTTCAGAAATACCCGATTTAAGGTCAAATCTTGAAGATAAAATATGATAGAAATTTAATGCGTCAAGATATCATTCTATAAGTGCAGTAGAGCTTCTTCCAGTCATTTCCTCAATTTCCACTTCGCACACAAAGAGATCTAATTCAGATACGACTTCATCAGAAATTGTTTCTTCATTCAAGCCTATGAGGGCTGTAAGCGTGAGTGTGCCTACAAAGTTTTCAAGTATCTTTAAACTAATTTCAGGATTCTGAAAGAGTTTTGCGGTGCCATTTACAATTACTGAACGCCAAGAACCATCCTCCTCCCATTCATCAACAACAAAACAAATTTTTGGATTCTCTTTTATAGCATCAATTTTTTTTCCAGGAGATGTAAGGTTGAAATAAAGTTTATTATCCATATAAGAATAGCATATAGGGACTACATAGGGAACATTCTTTACAGAAAGCGCTAGACGTCCAATCATATTTATCTTTAGTACTTCAACGATTTCTTCTTTTGGCATTTCTGACATTTAATCACTCAACGTTTTTTATGTTTCAAATGATTGCTACTGACAAAGAATATTGAAATTCAAATTGTAGTGCAATTTATATTTTTTGAAAAGACTGATTTATGATTTTTTATGCCGTAATCCTTTTCAAATGAGCAAGAAAATCTTACATCTCCACATAAAAAATGCATTAATGTTGCATGAGCAATTTTCATGCTTTAGAGGTGCTGTTTATACCTATACTTTTTTATTTTTAGAACTAATTTCAATTGTTAAGATAAAGATCACTTTAGAAACTAACTCTAATACTATGGGTATAGTAATTTACATATGATAGACTTAAAGGGGCATAAAAATGACTCAAAATGAGAGAAAATGGACTTATGAACTAATTGTCGAAAAAATCCCTCCCTTTAAATGGTTGCCCCGGCATTTTGATGTTTTGGCACAATTAATTATCATGGCAATAGCTGGTACTATTATAAACTACGTTTTTCGTTTACCTTTAAGTTCATTAATTTATGGTTTAATGATCATCTTTGTTGTGATTTTATGGAGTGCTATTGCAATTTATTATGGTCCAGCGTTTCGAAGATTACATCCTCCTATCAATCAAGATGAGAAGGCAACCTTCGAAGAATATCGAGAGAAGATGTTTGACTCGAAAAAAATTCTCACAATAGGGTTGATTATATTCTTTGGTGGTGTAATTTATTTTCTAACACCTACTTTAGGCTTAGAATTATTCAGTGGATGGCTAGGCGGAAACCTTAATCCTGTTTTATTGATTTTTGTATTTATCCTTTGGTGGGATGCTGCTTACAGAGCTGGATTGGGTCTTTATACCTCAAGCTTAACTTTTTTTAAAAGTATACAACTTTACAATGCTGCAAAATTAAGAGGGCCATTAGAATATATGCCGATGATCAACATAAGGACCTTTATAAAGGTGAGTTTAGCTAATCAATTATTTGGGGCAGTTGCTCTTCTACTTCTACCAATATTCAAAGATGATAGCATACTCCTCTCCATTACAATTGGTTATTTTATTTTAGTTATTGTGTTAGGCACTATAGCGATAGGCATTGTGGATGCGATTCCAAAACTTCCTCCTCATGTCCTTAAACTCCTAAGAAACTCAGATTTTGCATATGTTGGCACTGTGGTGCCATTTAAATTCACCCATGTTACACCTGTGATCTATGTATTTGATGGGCGGTCGTTATATTTCGCTACGTCTAAAAGATCCCAAAAACTTAAAGATTTGGAGAAAAACACAAAGATCGCATTTCTAGTTGACCACAGAGATCCTAATGAGAGTTATAACAATCAAGCACTATTAATTCATGGACGAGGAAAAGTCTACAACTTTATTGAAACATTAATTCAAGGCATTCGCATGTTAAGAGCTAGACAGCTCTTTACAAAAAAATATCCGCGCTATATGAGTGCGTATAAGAAGAAGGACAAAGAGGTGCCTTTAGCGTGGAAAACAAAACCATTTATCAGTCGAAAATTGGTTAGGGTGGATCCCGATAGAATGGTTTACTGGCATGGAGTCAAAATGATTGATATTAGTCCAGCATTATGAGATGAGAAAAGCATGGAACAAATGGCTGAACAAAAAATTCCTCAGGAAATGTTAGAACTACTAGAGAGTGGCGCTTTTGCATATTTATGCACTACAGACAAAAAGATGTGGATGCCTCACATTGCAACAATATTTTATGCATTCGATCTAAAAACAGAAACTATATACTTTATTAC
>JBHLOP010000056.1:0-10290 GCA_048940375.1 Promethearchaeota archaeon
TATGAATTATGTAAACATGCTACAAACAGTCACTATACCCTTCCCTGTGAGAAAATAGGCATGACTATTCTCGTGAGAAATTTTACCTACATAACTTTCCGACGATAGTGTCTCTAGTGCCCTTTTGACATCATCGAAATTCATGTTTAAGGTATTTGCAAGTTGATCAGGTGTCTTAGCGACTTCCTCTTTTACAATTCCCAAATTATGAAGACTTACCATTACTTTAAGTTCCAAAGACATGAAGTCACCATCCAAGGCTTGTAGTTTTACGAAGAACTTCCCTATAAAACTTTCCGTTTTCTTTAAGTAGTATTTATCCATATTTTGCTGAAGGAATATACCAAACACGGTCACGTCTAATCTCATTTTTCTGTTAGAAGTTGATTAAGAATATTTTCAAGTGCGTCTCGGGTCACGCCCGTACGCTCTGCTAGATCTTCAAAGTCAAAATAACGGAGTATTGTCAGATATAAAACATCTTGAGGAAGTCCCAAGTCTTTTGCAAAAAGTGTTAAGGTCTTATCTTTCTGGATTGCCAATAAAACATATTCTCTAAGCGAATCAAGGGTAATGAAAACTCTTTTGTCCTCTGATAATATTCCATCTAATAGACCATTAGAGCGATATTCTGTAATTAGATATCTGCAATAGTCTTCTGACAGATTAAAGTTTGTAGATAAGGTATTAATTAGTATGCTTCCAGCACTTTTTATTTCCTCTAAGAAAGTATCTTTAGTATGCTCTTCAAATTCAACAAATTCATTTTTGCCAAAATAAAAGCCATTAATATTTTCTAATCGAATAAAATTGCTAAATTCATATTGAAATGTTTCGTCAGTCAATCCAATACGTTGTTTCGTTTTGTTGAGATTAATTCGACCTTGCTTTTCTAATGATTCTCTAAACGTATCATTGATGAATTCTCTCGTAATGAACTCTCGATTTTCCTCTACAAAGTAACCGTGTACCATTTTTCTATTTTGTATCTCTAAAAAAATGAATTTCGCTTCACTTTTTGAAACTTCGAAGTGTTTTGCTAAGTCCTCAGTAGAGATTTTTTTATGTTCTATAAGCAAATCTCGTGCTTCATTCCATCGATCTTGATTAAAATTGAGATAGACGTCTTTATCATCATCGATAACTCCTGAAATTATTCCTTCTTTCTTTAATTGCAGAATTGCACTCTTAAGTTTCTTTATAGGAATCAGAAAATGTTCAGAGAGTTCTTTAATTGATACTCTTTCATCCTGCAAAAAAGATGATAATCGAACAAATCGACGTCTAACGCGAGCAATTAGTAATATGCTACCTAAAATAACAAATAAATGGATTGCTAGTATAAAGATTATCCCTAATAATGGGACTGAGATCGCAAAAAAATAAGAAATTACTCCATAAAACAGCCAAAAAACTAAAAAGGAAGCTATAATAAAACCAAGAATTGTTAAATCACTGGAATCCAGCCATTGTTTCAATTTAAGAAATTTTAGAGCATCGGATGATATTTTCACTATAAATCCCATTACTTTCATTCTGTTTTGATTAGCAAGAAACACTCAATATTCAATTTTACAAAAAATAGCTGAAATTGAGGCTAAATAACTTTTGGTTGCAAAAAAAATTTAGATTTAAAAGAACTAAGAGATATTATTAGATTAGAGAATTGAAGGGAGATACTAAATTGGCAAAAGAAGCGGATCAAATACTCACTCCTGAACTTTTAGGATTATCTGAAGATGAATTTCAAATTTATACTGCTGCCTTAGCACGAAGGATAATTACGTTAGGTGAAATCGAACTACATACGAAAAAAAAGAAAGTGCCGGAAGCAATAGCAAAACTTCAAAGTAAAGGATTTATAAAAAGCATTCCCGGTAAAATTGAGAGATATTTTGGTGTTCCTCCTCTGTCGATCATTCAAGAAGGAACCTTGACATTTCAGGACTCCATGAACCGTATTTATGAGGAAGTGAAGACCTATCTCGATCAAACTTTAGCACAGCTGGATACTGAAATTGTTAAATCGACTGAAACTATAGTTCAAGCAACTGATTCTCATACAAATGTACTGAAGGAAAATATTACACAAACTGATGAAGAATTAACCGGTATCTTATTTGAAAATCTTGAGGGGATAAAAGAAGTAAGTAAAAACACAAAAGACACTCTCCTAGATATCCTTTCAAGCCTACAAAATGAAATGAAAGCACTGATTCAGAACACAAGTAAAAAAATTAGTGAATCTTGCGATGCCACAAACACGAAAATAACTAGCCAATCATCACAGTCAACAGAAGCGATCATAGAAGCTTTAGAAAGCGAAAAGACGCAGTGTAATGATCTTATTACCCCTTTAAAAGAAAGCACCACTCAAAAGATACAAAATTGTCAAGATGATGTCAATACAATCGAGCAGTCAATAGATAATAAAATTGATGATGCACTTACGGTTTCAGTAGAAAAAATTAGAACACAAATTTCCGATTTAAGAGATCGTTTTACTCAAAAAATAAACAAGAATTTTGACCAACTCATGGAACTCCCTAAAAGTCTAGGAGAAATCACATCAGTCAATATTTCCACTCAAAAAGATGAATTCGACGAAGATCTGAAAGCATTTGAAACAAGAATTCAAGAAGATTTTTCAAAATATATCGAGGAATATCAAAAAGATTTGACGGAGTTTATTACAAAAGCTTTTGATAAGATAAATTTCATCTTTGGGCAATATAAAACGAGCGTAGACGAGATCACATCAGAATATGTTACCAATGTTAATCTTTCGAAACAAGAATTTGGCACCGCTATTTCTACCTTTGAATCAATTCTTCAGAAGACATTAATTGATGAAATTGAAGAATATCAAGTTAAGTTATCAGAAAAGAGGGATGGATGGATTGAAGATTTAGAGGGAATAATAGAAGCCCTTCATTCCAATTCTTTGAAAGTAATTGAAGAAATTACACAATTAAAGAATAACAATTTAATTGAGTACGAGAAAAATGTCGATGAGATTAAACTCACTCATGAAAATGAAGTTACTACCCACGTAAAGGAATATAGGGATGGGTTGGCCAAACTAAGAACACAAACAGAGAATACCATTACCCAATTCTCTGACGAATTTGTGAAAGAACTGACGAGTTTATTTCAATCAATATCAAGTCATATGGCAAATCGCTTTGAGGAATACAAAAATACTGCAACTCTTGTAGATAAATCTATCAAACAAACTTTTAATGAACTCATAGAGGACAGCAGGAAATTTAGAAGAGAATTGGAAACAAAAGTGTACTCTTTACTTTCTGAAAATAAAGAAGCATTTAGTACGAATAGCAAAATAATACAGGAAGAGGTAAATCAAATTCTGGATGAGCACTTAAAAAACGCTAAAGACGATTACGAACAACTTATTGAATTTAATAATTCAATAATTGCAACTCATTCTGAAATGCGCGAGGAAATAGATAAGAATCTCGTAGAGAATCTAAGCAAAGTTATCAATGAAGCAGCAAATGAAAGACTTGAGACACTTGATAAACTTCACAAGTATCTTGATGGTGGAGTGACCCACTTAGCCACTACATTTAATAACGAAGTTGGGGCCTTTCTAAGGGAAATAGAAACTGATCGAGACGCGAATATTGAAGAATACAAGAATACCTCAAATGAATTCAAAAATACAGTTTCTGATCACTTAAGAACAGAATTTACTACTTTTGATCAAATTTTTGGAAATTTCACGAGTACCACAACTACTACTATCAATCAAGAAAAGGAGACCTTAGATAATTTATTTACCACGCTTCAAACTGATTTAAATAACAAGATATCAACATTTCAAAAGTCAATTCAAAAAGAGAGTGCTGAAACGAAAAAGGAGTTACAAACGCTTCTTAAGGAAGAATCTAATGAAGAAAAAGAAATTTACAAAAAATATAACATAATACTTAAAGAAAAGATGAATGAATTAATAGGAAAATTGGGCTTGTATCTGGATGATGTATCACTTAAAATCAACGATACGCTTCAATCTCAATTAGAGGAGATAGAACCTGAACTGATTCGCGTTAAGAAATCCATAAAAACTGATTCGGAAAGCAAGCTTAGGAATTTGTCAGAAAGCGTTCAAGAAATTCTTACAAAGATTTCAACTGACATTTTAAATTTCTCTTCTACTTTTGACCAAATTGCTGTATTTTTCTCAGGTAATACAAACTCCTTATTCGAAGAACTTAAGACCACTATTAAAAATATTGAAAGCAGATTTTCTTCTCACATAGAATCTAACTTGAAGGGAACAATTGATTATTTGAAAGAATACACTAAAGACGCTCTTGAAACATCAAATGATTCCAAAACCCAAGTAATGAATGAAATCAAGGAAATAAAAACAGAAATTTCTGAATTTTTTGAAAATCTTGATCAAAACAAAATTATGGAATCTAAAGAACTGTTCGATAAACATATAGAACGTTACACAAATTTAATTGCGCAGCATTTTGAACAATTTGACAAGAACATTGAAGAGTCTTTAACTCAGAAAATTACAGTTCTAAAAGATAAGCAAACTGAGTTTAAAGAGACCATTAGTACAGAAGTCTCAGAAAAAATCCATCGACCTCTTATCCAAGCCTCCAAGAACAGTGAGTTAAGGATAATAACAACCTTACAGAACTTTACAAATATGATGGGATCGCTAGCTAAGGGGTTTGCAGATAATTTGCAACTACGCTTTAAAGAGTTTAGCGATGAATATCAAACATCACTAAAAGAATTTTCTCAGATTATTGATAAACAAATGAAAGAATTAAAGGATACAACAAAGTCGATTGACAAATACAGCAAAGAACTAAAAGCACAACAAATTGAAAGCGAAAAAATAGAAATAAAGAATATTGAAAATGAAATAATGCAGTATACTGGAGAACTTCATAATACAAAAGCAACGACGCTGAAAACACTTGAAGAATCACTTCTAAGAACATTGGAAGAAGGAAAAACGCAGGTCATAGATACAAATCAGAGTCTTAAGGAAGACATAGAAGTTGCCTATTCAAAGACACATGAACAACTTACGAATGAATTAAATGCCGTGAATGAAGGTATTATTTCAAACTTCCAATCAGAAATAGATCGATTGAATAAAGAAACTAAGAATCTGACCAAGGAACTTGATACTGTTTTAACAACTCACTTGACAGAATATGATGAATTACTAGCCACACAAGTAAATAAGATAACAAATATAGTTGAAGGAATAAAAGGGTTACTTGTCGAACAAGTGGATGCTACGAAAATAGCAAGTTCAGAATATATTGGAACTACGAAAAAACTTTACTCCGAGAATATAGCTGCAACATTGAAAGAAATAACATCAGCAAAAACAGAAATTCTTGAGGATTTTGCCGCTAAAACGCAATCTTTGCAAAAAGAAATAAACAACCGATTCACTGACCAAATTTCAATTCTAAAGAAGGATGTTACAACTCTCAAACAAGAACATAAAAAATGGATCGCAAATAGTAAAAGACAGCATTCTAAAGCCATAAACGCATTGAAGAAAGAATTCAGTGAAGATTTTTCAACCATAATTGAACATACTGATTCACAAATCACTGAAGCAAAGAAAAGCGTTAGTGACTCACTTCTAGGCAACATATTATTATATGAACTCAATAATGCTCTCGCCATAGGTCAATTGACCCAAATCCAAGAAAATACTACTTCTCAATTAATAAAACCAGTGACAGATGCAAATAAAGACTTCATAAACTTGTTATTAACTCAAGAGAGCGATCTTGACACGTTTTTTGAGTTGGTTCGTCAAGAAATGGCCAAGTTACTTGATTTGAACAAAGAAACGCAAAACAAAAGTTTAGATTTATTTGAGGATGCTCTAAAGAACAAAATTGAAACTAATGATGCAGAAATAGAAAACATTGTTAACTTAATCAGAGAAAGTGCTTTAGAATTAGTTGATTTTCATCTAACAACATCTAATGAACGCCGTGCTGCATTAAGAGAAGAAATAAACGAACAGTTAAGTAAGGTGCTACAAGAGGTTAATTCGATTGCTCTATCAAAAATTGATACCATTGAAACGACAAAGTTACGATTAAGCGAAGAAATGGAAAAAATGATTCATACCACACAAGAAGACACTGAGGGGATTCACACAAAATATCTTCAACAACTTGAAGAAAAAGCCCACACTGCCAAAAATGAAATACTTTCCACCGTGAAGAACATTTCCGAAACAGTTACACAAGAAATTACAACTGTCAACAATGAAATTAAGAATTTAGTCGATGAACACAGCCATAAGACCAGCGACATGGCAACTCTAGTTGATACTGAAATTACAACTACTTTAGAACAAACCATTGAAAATTTTGAAAAAAGACTTACCAAACTGGATGAAGCTATTTTGCCGATAAGAAACTCAAGAGCGCAACTTTTTGAAGAACATGTGCAATCTTTAGAAGAATTTGTGACAAACGCTCTCAATATGAATTTAGGTGATCTATTACAATTTGTTAGTGAGATTCAAGAGCTTTCACAAAGTTGGACTGAAAAAATAACAAATGAGTTTACTGATAGCGTTAATCAACTTAATGAAGAAACAAGAAATCATTTAGGACAAAAAACTGAGGAAAAGATTGAAGAAGTAGCAAGAATTGTCAATGAAATTGGAGAAGAATTAACAACGAGTCAAAATATCATTGAATCCACCAAGAACGATCTTCAAAATGGCCTTCAAAACCTATCATTACAGCAATCTCAGAACATAGATGAGTTCAATACAACGATTAAAACAAAACTTGTGGGAAATGTTAAAGTAAATATAGAGAATTTAGCCAATGTAAATAAAAAAATAATTCAGGAGACAAACGACGAGATTGAAGAGATAATTAAGAATACTGAAAACTATGAAGTGATTTTAAAGGACCTTTGGGATGAAATCCAAGCTATTTTATCAGTTGGAATTGCCTCAGAAAATACATGGTATTTGATTGGAGAGCAACTCAATGACTTTAGTAGAGCAGCTATCGAAAGAACACAACGCAATCTAACCATAATAACTCCAAATATTACAGATGTATCATTAGACACGATTAAAAAACTTGATCCGTCAGTTCAGGTGCTTATAATTACCCAGCCAGAACTAGAAACTGAGGATGAGAAACATGCACTGCAGGAATTGTATCAACTTGGAAATGTGAGAGTCAAGAAAAATTCAAGAATAGAATATAGTGTACTTTCAAGAGACAATGAAGAAGTACTGATTGCACCTAAAGGTGTGGAGACTCTTGGAATCATTTCAGAAGATCCAAGTTACGTAGCCATGATCAACAAGATTATTCGCCCAGAGGTGGTCAGATCTGCAGGAGCAATATCATAATTCTTGAGTAAAGCAAAAAATATATCTCAGCAGTTAATATTTTTCTAAAAACTAAAGTGTGGTAAGGTACACAATCAACTTAATCAATTTCAGGTGTTAAATATTATGTCAAAGGAAAGCACTGTCACAACAAAGGAAATGTACGATCTTCTCATAGGATTTGCATCTCTGAATGAAATAAATAGAAAAATTCTACTTTGCTTGGCGCATATTTATCCCAAGGCAGTCTCAGGGGTGCAATTGACTCGATTAATTGGGTATTCAGGGAAGGCTAAGAGTCTGTACAGAGGTGTATTACAAAGGCTTACTGAGGAGAAACTAATCTTGAGTGATAAACTAACTTCAAAATTGCATTCATTGCGAATTAACCATCTACATCCTTTAGCAAAAACATTAATCACTATCGCTGAATTACATGGAGATAAAATTCGAGAAATGTATGAAAACGTACTAAGGAAGGACGAAAATGTCTGAAAAACTAGTTGATAGCGTAAGAAAGAGTTATAGGATGTACAAAAATCTCCTATATGTTGGTTTTTCGCTTATTTTCGTCATCTCTGTCGCTAGTGTGATATTTACTTTTGGACAAGTAGGTATGCTAGGACAACCTACTTTTGCTCAACAAAAGGAATTAGTTGATGCTGGAAGAAGTTCAGAAAATCTTGCTTTCACCTCTGCATTTTATTTTGTTTCACCCTTTGTAGCATTAGAACTTGGCTTAATTGTAATTGGAGTCTCGATTTGTATTGTTACCTTCAGTTATGTAGAACCAGAAATGAGTCAATTCATAACAGATGAGGTTAAAGCACTCGGATTTGGAATTCAAAGAAAACTCTTTCGAAGATACACTATCGAAATTCCAGAAGGACGAATCTTCTTAAAATTTATTCCGCATAATAGTAATTCTTCTGAATGGTGTCTTCTTAAACTCGAAAGTCCAAGTCTATTAAATGGTAAAAAAGCAAAAAATGGATTAGAAGAGATTGTTTTTCGACATATGTTAACTATTAGAGAAGATAAAATTAGTGTGACATGTAATTTCACAGAATTATTTTTTAAGCTACTTTTGATGACAAAAGCACTTAGTGAAATTAAATCTATATTAGAAAAATAGAATTATTCTTCTTCTACCTTATCTAATTCCAATGCTTCTCTGCAATATTCACAATAATATCGACCATCAATAAGTTTCAAATCATCTGAATATTCCTCACACTCATCGCAATATCCAGATGCGCCCTTTTCAATAGGTTTACTTTCTTCACCTCGAACTGAAACTAATTCAGCAAGTGTATCAATTAATTCTGGTGCAACTGCGAGGGCATCCCTAGCGAGAAATACGCCCACAAGAATCCCTTCGTTGACTACTAATAGCTGTCTTATTTTCTTTTTTGTCATTTGACGCATAGCGTCCGTAATTGAGGTGTTAGGACTGCATGTTTGGACTGGTGAGGTCATTATGTCTTCAACTAGAGTTTCGCTTGGTTTTTTGTCTCCCCCTATAACACGGATAACAATATCTCGCTCTGTGAGTATACCTACAGGAAAGTTTTCTTTAGTGCAAACGATAAGCAAATTAGTATCTTTCTCACTCAGTAGTGAAACAGCTTCTTCTATTGTGGCACCAGGATCGATTGTAAAAAACTCGTTACTCATTACAGAACCTACTTTAATAGTTTGGTATTTTTCCATACTCATCTACATCCCGATGCAGAGTTAAACTTATGTTTTAAGCTTCTAAGGCAAGTTTAATCAATTTTGTTTTTGTTTTTAAGTTTTTTGCTTATGATACTAAAACAATAATTATTATCCTTGATTAACTTTCACTTTTTTAATCTTTGACTGATGTTTTAAGGTTTAGCATCCTCTAATTCCCCAAACACGACAAATTTAATCAGAGACGCTCTTTTTGCTTTCAGTAATGATAACAATTTTCATATATCATTGTGATCAATTATCTATCAGGAATGAATGTCATGAAAGGGATGTGAATTACGTGAGTTTACCTACAAAGAAACTTCCTGGTACGTCTTATTCTGTTCAATTGCAAGCTAATCTTGATAAAAGTGGCAAACTTTGTCTAATAAAAGGAAGATGGCCTGTAATTGAAAAAATTTGTCCCTCCTTAGACGCTAGGACGGTTAATTCAATTCTAGAAGATATTATTCTGTCTGAAGGCTTTGAGTTGAATCCTAGGCTTCTCAGTAGAATTGTTGGAGAATTATTGGAAGAAATGAATGAAGTGTCGACCACAACAGCAGTAGTAGAAAAATCGTCAGACCTAATTGAGATTGAAGAACATACTCCTACTATAGCTGTACAACCGTTATTTGAAGAAATTATTACTCCACCAGCAAGTGAAGTTGTAAAATCACCATCAATTACACCAACAACGTCAAAAACATCAATTGAAGACTCTAATCTTTCAGAAGAAACATTTGAACATATTCAGGTACTCAAGACACAAATCAGAGAATTGCATACTTTGATAAAAGATATGTACAAAAAAATCGATGCATTAACAATAATCGCTGAAAAACTTGAGAATTAGACAAATTAGAGTTCTCTGATTCAATATATTACTAAAAATACTTTTTTGCACCTTAGTTGTTAGGAGAGAGAGAATTCTAGAGATTTGCGGAGATTTTTTTTATAAAATATAAAAAAGTTGAACCTAAAATTACATCAAGGACAATACTTCGATTCGATAATCAAAGCTAGCTTCAGTATTCTTTCGAAAGTAAGAGGCGTAAAAAAATGCCAATCAAAACACCTGATGGAAAACTAGTTTTCAAAATTGTATATTGGGGTCCCTCAATGGGAGGAAAGACTACATCTGTTTTTTGGCTTAGCAAAAATGACCCTGAATTAATAAAAGGTGA
>JBHLOP010000057.1:0-10200 GCA_048940375.1 Promethearchaeota archaeon
CAAAAAAAGTCAGGTAGGCTAGTGAAAAGCAATTAATTCTCATCATAAGAGAATCAGGTTTCCTCAAACATATTTTGATCTGCTCAATAGCAATTTTATCATAAAAAGGCGAGGCTTCACCAAAGTTCTTATTTTCTTTTAATTTTTTATACAATATCTTTTTCCATAAAAATTATTTCTTCGGGAAAGACGACAATTCCTTTTTCAGTAATTTTATAGGGATGCAGAGATTCGTCATGGTTAGCACCTCGCATTTTTCTAATTTCTATGGCACGTATCCTTTTTCCTCTTTCACGAAGATAATAAAGTACAATGACACCTGATGCAATGAATTCTTCAATTCCAAATCTGCTGATGCCTGGTTTTCCCTCAGGAATTTCTGAAGTATAGAGCGAAGTGCAGCCTGCTTCGCCAATGACATTTGTAATATCTAAAAGACCTTGTCGAATCTCGAATTCGTTTTGATATTGAAGCGTGAGACCGCTTAAGCCATCAATGACAACGCGTTTTGCATTCGTCTCCTTTATCTTGTCTTCTAGTAGATCGCAAATTGAATCAAAGCTAAAGGTTCGAGAAAAAAATGGTGTTTCAATTACGTATTCTGATTTGCCGGGAGCTCTTTTTGGAACAGCATTTATCATTACAAGTTTCTTATCATTCTGTAGAATCTCAAGATCCCATCCAAATAATCTCATCACACTTATAATCTTCTGATTGTCTTCTTCTAAGCTAACAAACACTCCGGGCTCGTTATATTTCACACAGCCATTGTATAGATATTGTATTGCAAGAGTTGTTTTCCCTGTTCCGGTATTGCCAGTCAATAGAATTCCCCAGTTTTCTGGAAAGCCACCTCTAAGTAACTTATCAAGTCCTTCGATTCCGGTAGGAACCTTCTTCAAAGAATTCCTCCTTTTCTTTTTGTATCTCTCAGTCCTTCAATAATGCAGAATTCTTCATTACTGTATTCACAAAGAACTAATTTAAAATACATGTCTTCATATTGGATTATAGCCTGTCGTGCGAATTCTCTAGTTGCCTTAGTGAAATTATTTTTGTTTATAGCTAAAAATAAAACAGGTGTGGAGTCTAATTGTTCACATACTGAATTAACATCATCTACAAATCTTTGTACAAATTTACAATCAGATTGGTTAAGATGATTATAAATTCGAATGAAAGCAATATTAGTCGGCGATTTTAAGACACAATCAAACTCGTAAAGTCCTTGTCGTCCTTTTAATATGATATCAAAATGAGTTTTATATTCCTGAAGATTTAATTGTGACAAAAGAGGATGCTCAGAACTCCATTCTAGAAAATTAAGAATTATTGCGTCTGTAGCAACCGTTGTTGGCATAATATGACCAAAAGTTGTTAAATGATTTTCAATTTCATCCAAATATCCCTCAACTAAGTTACTTAAATTGAGTTCTGATATTTCCTTTGACCCGTAAATCAAAAGAAAATTATCTTCATATACGCGACGAATATAGAGAGTATTACTAAGACCACTAATAAAAACCTCTAATGGAGTCTTATCCTCTGTTGTTGCCTCATAAGCATCAATTATCATTTTAATGCTTGCAATAAACGGCTCGCTAAGATCTGCAATTTGATTTGGCACCGCACTAAATACATCCCCACTTAGATTTAACACTATTACACCAGAAGCTTTTGAGCTTTTATGAACATCATTGAGTAGTTTTTCTAATTTGATAATCTGAGTTGAAATTAGTTGTTCGATTTTTTCACGAAAAGGCCAAAATATTGAAATATCTGCATTAGCAATTATTTCTTTAAAGGTTCCATAGTCTTTAATAAAGGCAACCATTATTTGTTGCAAAATACTACGCCCAATTTCTATTTCTTTAGCACTTGTTATTTCAGCAACAAAAATCAATTTATTTTTAGAGGTGAATATGAATTTCCGTTCACTAAAACTAACAAATTGGGCCTCTTCCCCTCCGATTTCTCGACCAAACCTGCTTATTGCAATGAGAAAGCCACCAATAAGAGCATCATTAAATTTCTTTAGTATTCTTGACCATGATAAAATACAACGACCAGAGAAGGAATCGATGATGTAAACACTTAGAATCACTTCTAATTTCTCCGATTTTTTCTCAGGCTTTAAAAAGAATTTCATAACATCTATTAGTGCAAAAATGAAACTTGTGTGCTGTTCCCTTCAAATTAATATCAATCATATTATTTATCCAGGCTCTCGATATTTGTTATATAAAATATGTGCTAATTCAGAAAAGACATCAAAGACGCATTCTCCTGTTTTAGCAGAAGTTTCGTAGTATGGTAGTCCCTGCTTTTCCGCGTATTGTTCAGCCTGCAATTGTTCAACCTTGCGTGTCTCCAAATCAATTTTATTTCCTAACAAACAAAGGGGGATTTTCCCGCATTTTTTATATATCTCATTTAACCATCTTTCAAGACTTTGAAAGGTATCAGGACGAGTTACATCGTATACCACAAATCCTCCGCTTGCACCTTCATAATAATTAGGACGCATAAATGCAAACTTTTCTTGTCCTGCTGTATCCCAAATTTGCAATCTAACTACATCATTTCCTAAAGTCACATCTTTAGTAAAAAAGTCCACCCCAATTGTCATCTTGTAATATTCAATGAATTTGTCGTATGCAAAGTGAGTTGCAAGAGTTGTTTTACCGACAGCACCGTCTCCAACAATAATCACCTTCAAGAGTAGGAACACATGCCATACCTCGATAACCCATCTTTGTGTGAATTGCAAATTGGTTCATTTCTTTTTTGGTCATATTATATGATAGAAAGCATAGTTTAATTCAGAATAGCTATTCTGCCAATAGATAAGATCAAAATTACACTTCAAACACTTTTTCCTCTGGGTACACCGTAATTCCATCTTCATCAAATTTATAGAGATGAATTCCCTCAGAATGCGCAGTTCCTCGCATCTTAGTAATCTCTAGACCCCTAATACGATGGTTTCCTCGTAAGAAATAAGTGAGATTTATAACTCCATCTGCAACAAACTCACTAAGGGCATCAGGAGAGTTTGACGTCCCTTCTTCTATAATCATCCATGTGGCATTCTCTACGTCTCTTATTACATCAAGAAAATTAGAAAATTCTTTACGAAGTTCCGACGCCTCTCTATAAAGTGAAATGAGTGATGTAAACGAGTCTATGACTATTCTTTGTGCATTATACTTATTTACTGCGTCTTGCAAAATTTTACTGAGATCAGAAAGTTTTATGATTTTTGTATCAACAAGAATTAGTTTGCCATCTGCTATTAATTCTTCCAGATTCAGGTTAAATCGAACATATTTTTTTACATGTGATATCGGCTCACCTATAGTGATATAAATACCGTGCTCACCATTTTCTGCGCCATAACACAAAAACTGAAGACTTAGGGTTGTTTTTCCACAGCCAGGAGGCCCTTTAACGAGAATAACCCATGAGCGGGGAATGCCGTCATCGACAAGTTGGTCTAAACCTCGAATTCCTGTACTCAAACGTTCCATATGATGCACTTCATAGCTCTTAGATTAACCTTAAATTGGCAGAAAGAAACACTCTGAGTAAAACCCACCTAACATATTCATATCTTTTTTGATTTTATTCACATGCAATCATTCATAGATAATTAAGACACGGGTTCACATCAATAATTCTTACAGATCTTCTACTACTTTGAATTAGAATTTCAGAAATCTTGGGATTGCCTTTTCAGTCTTTGAAGTCTGGCATCAACATGATATCGCTTCAATTATGAGTGATTTCAGTTTTCTGTTGCCCTGGTATCCTTTTATGAGTTCTTCAGAGCCTAATGATTATGTCCTTGGATTTCGTTAAATTTAGAGATCAGTGCGAAAGTATTTACATCTGGATTATGTTAGTTTGATTTTGGTTAGTCCATCTTTCCCATGCACAATTTGATCGCTAAAGAGGCTTCTTATACTGTAGGTTTCATTTGATAGATGCGCTTTGGGATTAAAAAGAAATAAGGCTGTCGATATATGAGTTGTTAGTCTTTCTAGCGTGTGTTTTATGAATTTATATGTTGCTTGGAAGTCCATAGAGAAAATGAGATCTGTAAGATTATCACAGACAATATTTATAGGGTTCCCAGCATTTTCTTCTAAAATAGGAGAAAGGATCGGTTGAGGGATTAAGGGAATGAACTGTAGACTATCATCTTCACGTAATGTTTGATAAAGTACACTTGACTTGTTTCCTATGAGAACTACTGCTTCTTTGTGTGAATGGCATTCCATCACAAAATCTCTGACTATCCTTTCATAAGGAGCTGCTGGATCGAACTCTAAGAGGATTTTTCGACCTCTTAAACGTTCATGATCAAGCTCAAGGGAATTGGAAAATTTTTCAGGGCGTAAATATTCTAGATGTTTCTCTATCTCGGCAATTAAATCCTCAGCTGTGAAGGGTTTCAAGAAATGACCGTCAGCCCCTGCTTCGCTGCTTAACTTTCGATCAACTTCCCTTCCAAGAGCCGTAAACATCACTACAGGGATTTTCTTAGTCGTGCGCTGAGTCTTTAAAATCTTACATACTTCTAATCCACTTTTACCTGGCATTACCATATCCAAATAAATGAAGTCAGGCATTTCCGTTTCAGCCTTCAGAAGGGCTTCATCTCCGTCCGATGCACTCACCACTTTGTAGCCTTTTCTCTCTAAAATCATCCTTGTTAAATTTACTGTATCAGGTTCGTCATCCACAACTAAGATCTTATCTTTCAAAATTAATTTGCCTCCTTTACTTTTAGTTTTGATTTGGGCAGAGTGAAAGTGAAAGTTGCCCCTCTGCCATTTCCGTCTGAATGTGCCCAGATCGTACCTCCATGTGCTTTAACCAATCCTTTAGTAACACTAAGACCGAGTCCGGTGCCCTTAATATAAGTTGGTTTCTTTATGTTCGAAAAGGGTTGAAAGATTTTCTCTAAATCCTCTTTACGAATTCCAATTCCATTATCGGAAACTTGAATTTGGATAAAATCATCCTTTTCTTCAACAGCAAGTGTTATTTCTCCATATTCTGGTGCAAACTTAGTAGCATTATTAAGAAGATTCATAATAATTTGGCTAAACCGAAGACGATCCACTCGAACTCTTAAGGGACTTTCTGGAATTTCTAAACGGAATTTTTGCTTTTTCTTATCAACAAAGGGTTTTATCTCCTTTGTACAGTGATTTAAAAGATTAATAAGATCCTCAGAATTCAAACTTAGGGAGATTTTTCCAGATTTAATACGCTGGATATCCAACAGATCGTCGGTTAAATCAATTAAGCGATCCGTATTACGCCTCACCACTTCTAGACTTGACTCAATCAATTCAGTTGTTACGTCGAGATTTTCAGATAGAAGGAAGTCAATGTATCCCTTAATAGAGATAAGTGGTGTTCGAAGTTCATGGGTGGCGACCGATATGAATCGATCCTTCATTTGGTCAATTTTCTTTCGTTCTGTGATGTCGCGAATGATACCCCATGATCCAGTCGGATTTCCATCCTTATCCTTAACGATCCATAATCTTGCAGAAACTGGGATGATTACCCCATCTTTTCTGATATGTTCTCCTTCAAATTCTTCCGAATAACCCTTTGCTAGTATTTGCTTAAAATGAACCGCTTTACTGATCTCCCGTTGTCTATTGGGAATGAGGTCAAAAATTCTTAAATTATACAATTCTTCCTTCTTATAGCCAAGCATATCAGCGTATGACCTATTACAGTCTACAATAGATCCATTCATAGTTACAGAGACAATACCGTCTATGGACGAATCGTATAGACCTCGATAGCGCGCATCTGATTCTCTAAGATCAGTTGTTCTTTCTTCAACCATTTTTTCAAGGTTTTCGGCATATTCTTTCAGTTTCTTTTCTAGCTTCTTTCTTTCAGTTATGTCCTTAATTACCTCAATAACACCAACAATATTTTTATCTGCATCTATTACAGGGGAACTTGTGACTAACATGTCCATAGATTTTCCATTAGGAAGAATACTTAGGCCTTCTGAAACAAAAATTTCCCCATTATTAAGGACTTTTTCAACCGTACACTCAGGACAAGGTTTTTCTAATCCTTTGTAGACGTTATAGCATTTCTTTCCGATTACATCGCCCCAAAGATCTTTCATTACATTATTTGCCCAGATAATGTCTAAATTTTTGTTTTGAATAGTTATAAGGTCACCGATGCCAGTTAAAATGGCTTGCAGCTTTTCTTCTGATTCTCTTAATGCTTTTGTTCTCTCTTCAACAAGTTGCTCTAAGTTCTCAGTATATTTTCTAAGTTGCTTCTCTAGTATCTTTATTTGTGTAATATCCTTGGTGACTTCGACAACGGCTACAATATTTCCCTCGACATCTCGGATTGGGGAACTTGTAACTAAAACATTTACCTTTCTTCCATCTGGAAGTTTATTAACCGCTTCTGAAACAACTGATCTTCCATTCTTATACACCCTTTCAACAGTACAATTTGGACATTTCTCTTCTAGCCCTTTGTAGACCTTAAAACACTTTTTTCCTATGATATTTCCCCATCTCTCCTTCAAGGGTTTATTAGCCCAGATGATATCTAAATCTTTATTCTGAATGGTAATATCGTCTCCAATTCCAGATAAAATTGCCTGTAGTTTAGCTTCTGAATCTTTTTGTGCTTTTGTTCTTTTTTCAACAAGTTGTTCCAGATTATCGTTATAATCTCTTAGTTTTGAGAGCAAACGATGTCGCTCAATAGCATAAAATATAGAACGTGTCAGCAGATTTTTATCAATTTTTCCTTTGACGAGATAATCTTGTGCACCCTCCCCTACAGCCCTAACTGCCAGTTTCTCGTTATCAAAGCCCGTCAAAACAATAATAGGAACTTGATGTGAATGATTATATAGTTTTGTGAATGTCTTTAGCCCTAGGCTATCAGGTAATCCAAGATCTAAGAGAATTATGTCAATTCTTTCATTTAAAAGGCATTCAAGACCTTGTGAGAGATTATTAGCATGCGATAGTAAGAATTGGGTATTTTCATTGCTGAAAGGTAACGGATCAGAAAGTTCTTCTTGTATTAAACGTGCGTCGCCTGGATTATCTTCAATTAATAATATTTTGATTGTATTATCTGCCATTTAATCATCATCATCCTTCTTCGGCAATTTCACAATGCTTAACCAAAAATCCTCAATGGATTTCACTACTTTGACGAACTGATTTAGATCAACAGGTTTTGTGATATAGCAGTTAGCATGATGATAGTACGTCTTTTGAATATCTTCTAATGCATTAGAGGTCGTTAATACCACCACAGGAATGCATCTCAAATCTGCATCGTCTTTAATTTCCTCTAAAACCTCACGACCGTCCTTCTTGGGCAAATTTAGGTCGAGTAAAATGAGATCTGGACGAGAAGATTTTTGATACTTACCTTTCCTTCGTAGAAAAGCCATAGCTTCTTCGCCGTCATAGGCTACATTGAGTTTATTAGATACTTTAGCCTCTTTAAGGCCTTCTACCGTTAAACGAACATCACCAGGATTATCCTCAACTAGTAAAATCTCGACAGGTTTTTGGCCTATTTGTACAGTCATGAATTTACTCCTCCTCTAAATGGAATTGAAAAATAAAATATTGAGCCCTTTCCAGGCTTAGATTCCACCCAAATTCTTCCTCCATGACGTTCAATAATTTTTTTACAGATTGAAAGACCAATACCTGAACCTGGATACGTGCTCTTAGTATGAAGGCTTTGAAAGATTGAGAAAATCCGATCAAAATGCTTTGATTCGATACCTATGCCATTATCTTTTACAGAGAATATCCATTCATTTTCTTTGCGTTCAGCAGAAATATGAATCTTTGGCTGGTCATCTCTCCGAAATTTAATAGCGTTTCCAATAAGATTTTGAAATACTTGAACTAGTTGAGTCGGATCTACCATAATAATCGGTAAAGAATCATAAGTTATGACGGCATCATTTTCATTAATTGCTACACTGAGATTTCTAATTGCCAGGTCAAGGGTAATCTTGCTATCAATTTTTTCGAAAGGTTTGCCCCGTGTTCCGACCCGAGAATACTGTAGCAGATCATTAATCATCTGCTGCATACGACTAGCTCCATCAACAGCATATGCAATAAATTCATTTGCATCTTCATCGATTTTGTCCTTATATCGTCGCTCTAGTAGTTGTAAAAAACTTGATATCATACGAAGTGGTTCTTGTAGATCGTGAGATGCGACGTAGGCAAATTGTTCCAGCTCTGCATTGGAACGTTCCAGATCTTCCAAAGTCTGCCTTAATTTTTGTTCTGCTTCTTTTCGTTCTGTAATATCTCTTGCAACTAGGATTAAGCCTATAGGGTCATCAGTTGAGTTCTTTAACAGTGTAATATTGAATAAAACCAAAAATTCTTTTTTCTCTTTACTCACTGCAATGCATTCGAAATTTTTCACAAATCCTGACTTAATGCATTCTACTATTCCCTTTTGAACTTTTGGAACATCTTTTTCAATAATAATTCTCTTGGGATGCTCACCTATCATCTCTGAGTTGTAGCCAAACAAATCCGTAAAAGCATAATTGAATTGAGTTATATTTCCCAGAAGATCAGTAATGACAACTGGATCCATCATACTATCAATTGTTTCTTTAGCGGTTTTTGCTGCTGCTGCTTCTGCTTGAGCTTTTATCAACGCTTCTTCCTGATGCTTTCGCTCCGTAATATCACGGGAAGTTGCAATGATACTTATTGATCCCGAATCGTCAATAAAAGTTCTTCCAGTAACTTCAAGAATGCGCCATGAGCCATTTTTGTGCCGAAACCGATATTCAAGAGTACGAGATGCTCCTGGTTTTTTGACAATATCTTTGAAGACTTTTAGGAGCACTGGAATATCATCGGGGTTTATAAAATCAAAATACAATTTTCCAATGGTTTCCTCCATTGAATAACCAAGAACTAGTTCAATAGAAGAACTTTGATAAATTATTTTTCCCTTAGAATCCAATACTGTAATAATTTCCGAAATATTATCAATAAGCGTACGAAAGTGTAATTCACTTCTTTTTAAAGCCGATTCGACCTGCTTAAGTTCATTAATGTCAGTAAATATCTCTATAATCGCGAAAACATTTTCATTTACATCTTTAAGGGGAGAACTAGTAACGATAAAATCCCGTTGTGAGCCGTCTGGATATTTAACAGAACGCTCTGAATTTAATGCTTTTTTCTCGTCGAGCACATTTCGCATTGTACAATCTGCACATTCACTCTCTTGACCTTTATAAACTTGGTAGCATTTTTTTCCGGTAATGTTTCCCCAATTTTCCAACGCTGCTGTGTTTGCCCAGATAATGTTCAGATCTAAATCGATTATATTAATCAAATAAGGCATTTCATTTAGTATTTTTTTATAAATAACCTCTGATTGAATTTTTTTTGAAAATTCTACATCAACAGTCTTAATTTTTGAGGTTTCCTGATTTTGGTCTATCATATTATAGACCCCATTATAAATGCAATTTATTTTGTCGGAATAACATTTTTAATCCAGCATCTGGAGAAAGCTTAGAATATCTAAATTGTGAGGTGTTCATTAGCAGATTTTCTTATATCCGTAGAATCAATTATTACTATTAATTGCGATAATCTCAACAATTATATTCTATATATTGTGAATATCTTAGTATATAAGATATATTTTGAGATATTTTTTAAGTTTTCTCAAAAAACTTTCCGCATTCAATACAACAAATGTTTAACTCACAAATAAAATTCTAATATTGTGTGATTTTTCTAAAACATATAAAAAAATAGAATGGCATAAACCTAAAGCATGGAAAGACATTTCAATTGTGCATCACCGATTTCTTACAAAATGACCTGAAGGTAGTATAACAGTGCTCTCTGATGAAGACTTCGCGGCGAGACTTGTATATGAACTTAAGTTACTACAGCGGGAAGAACCAACCTTCTCACCAGTAAAAAATGATATTCGTAAGTTAAGAGGCTTTATTCTGGGTACAGAACTCTATGATGGGGGGGTTTTTGAAATTGAAATCGAACTACCAAGAAACTTTCCGTATAGACCTCCAAAGGTGAGATGGCTAACAAAAACGTGGCATCCGAATATACATAACCAGAATGTCTGTGTTGGAATATTGGGTAA
>JBHLOP010000288.1:0-2540 GCA_048940375.1 Promethearchaeota archaeon
GCTTACCACCAATTGAGATCCCTTTGATTTGATGCCCTCTTTTGGCAACGATTGCTCTTAGTTCTTCAATTACTCGGGTCATTTGTGTATGAGTTCTGCAAATATACAGCAATTTCATATTATGCGTAGTTAATTCAGGAAGAACTCCCGCCAATATGCCTAAAGTCTTACCGATACCAGTTGGTGCCTCTATGATGGCATTAAGTCCGTTCTTAAAGGCTTTTTTTGAAAGGAGAATTAATTTGTCTTGATGAGGTCTCAACTTCGAATATGGAAAGTATGATAGTTGTGATGAACTCATAATTGTTATTTCAATACACTCCCAGTAGACTGGATAGTCATATAATATCGTTGAAGTTCGCTTATAAAGCAGAAATCATGCTAAATGGTTGTAAAAAATCAAGATATGATTTCTACTAAAAGAAGTTGTTGATATCTTAGGAAATGACTTATTCTTTAAATTTAAAAATTCATGTAAAATTCATTTGTTTTTAAATGAGGTCTATTTAAATGATATTAGAGAGATTTTGAGAGAATAACAAACGCCTGGATCCTCCTAAGTATTCTCAAAATCTCCCCCCGTTATTTTTTGATTTAAATGTTAAGAGAAGAGTTTCTTTAGGTATTTATATTTGAAGCAAAATTCGAAACTAATCCAATAGTCTTAGAACAGGCGTCAGATATTTTCTTTAATTTATTACTAAAAAATGAAGTATGGAAAACGTTTATTAGTGAAAATTCATTCAATAAATGACCTGTGCGTTATTTGTGAACATGTTACTCTTTATAAAAGAAAAAAAACTAACAATAATAGCTTTTATATAAATCATCTTCTTATAAGGGAAATCTCAAACGTTCTTGAGGAATTGTAGTGGTTGTTGAATTAAAAGTTACAGAAGTGATTCCTGAGACATTAGAAAGTGTATTTCCCTTTGAACGTTTCAATAAGATGCAATCAACTGTTTTTAACACCGTGTTCAAAACCGATGAAAACGTGGTAGTAGCAGCACCTACAGCTTCAGGCAAAACAGTTATCGGTGAACTTGCTATTTTAAGGGCTTTAATAAACCGTCAGGATGATTCCAATAAAAAAGTCGTATATATAGCTCCATATAAAGCTCTAAGTTACGAAAAACTTGATGAGTGGACCAATAAGTTCGAACCATTGGGCTATAACGTATATGTTACAACTGGAGAAACTGAGATTGAGCCTAGGAAAGCAGCAAAAGCACATATAATAATATCTACGCCTGAAAAAGTTGATAGCTCGAGTAGAAAATTTATGAGCACTACATACGAGTTTATTAACCGAATAAATACTATAATAATTGATGAAGTACATCTATTAGACTCACCCGAAAGAGGGGGAGCTTTAGAGGTACTGATATCACGTTTAAAAAAAATTAATGAAACTGCGAGGCACCACTTACGAATAGTAGCTTTGAGTGCCACAATGAAGAACATTGAAGACGTTGCAGCATGGTTAGGTGCAAAGAAGTCGGGCACCTTTGTTTTTAATGACATTTACAGACCTGTAAATTTAGAAGCTAAAGTCTGTGGTTACAAACCAGATACCAAGAATAGATGGAATAATAAATATCTGAAGATGCAACTTTCATATGATTTGCTTGTTCCACACATTGATGCTGGTGGTCAAGCATTAGTTTTTGTCTCAAGCAGACGTGGGACTGTAGATACTGCACAAAAATTATTACAAAACTTTTCAGAAAACGAAAAAGTGCTATTAGGAAATAAAGAAACTGAATTGTTGGGTAAAAAGTCAAAAGAGATCGTTAATGACGTTTTACGTGCATGTTTTGTTGAAGGAATAGCCTTCCATCACGCGGGTTTGTCTAGAAATGATCGTGAGATTGTAGAAACCGCTTTCAAGAATAGACTTCTGAAGGTGCTTGCATCCACTTCAACTCTGGCTTGGGGTGTGAACTTACCTGCTCGCGTAGTTATAGTACAAGACACTACAGTCTATGACCCCTTGAAAGGTAAAAAGGAAATTAGCCCTTTAGATTTGCTTCAAATGCTTGGAAGAGCAGGTAGGCCTCAATTTGATGATCTAGGTTATGGAATAATCATTACTGAAAAAAGAAACGTTGAATACTATCGGGGACTTTTAACTGGAAAAGAAATAGAATCAAGATTAACTGAAACTTTAGAAGAGCATCTCAATGCAGAGATTAGTCTGAATTTCATTAAAACGGAAGCTGAAATACGTGATTGGCTGAAAAGCACGTTCTTGTATAGGTCTCAGAAGGATAAACTACAGATTCAAGAAATAATGAAAACTACAAATGAATGCATTAATCGGCTTATCAAAGATGGATTTATCCGTAAAACAGAGCAGGGCCTTGTTTCCACACCTTTAGGAAGCCTTACATCAAAGTTCTATTTACGTTTAGATACAGGAAAACTCTTTTTTGATGCGGTAGTTAACTCTCAAAAAATCATTGACGATGAAGATATTCTCGCACTTGTATCAAAGGCTGGCGAATTTAACGACATGGTAGTAAGAAAAAATGAGCGTC
>JBHLOP010000289.1:0-2516 GCA_048940375.1 Promethearchaeota archaeon
CGTGAAATGTTAAGAAGAAGGAGCATACAGAGTACTTGGTCACGTCTACATTCAGTAAACTTGATTTAGCCCAGAGAAAGCTTTAATTTATTTTTAGGCTTGACCTATTTTTTTAAGGGTGGAAAGATGAAAAATAGTACGATAGCGGTATGTTACTCTGCATATATCAATGAAGATTGTACGCCGAAGGATTTAGCAGAGAGTATTTTGGAGGTAAATAAAGAATTTAAAGAATCAAGATATGATGTTAAGTTTTATGTTACTATTTTTGATCCTAAAGAACAGAATGCCGTTTCAGTCATCAAGGATCTGAGAAACAAACATCAGTTATCGCTTCGTATATTAGAAGAGCCTTTGGACTCTAAATATAAAAGTTATTGCACAAAAGGTCATTCAATGTCAAATGGCGCTATTATATCGTATCTAGATGGATGCGATTTTATTGGTTTTATGGATGGTGATGAAACAATACCTGACGGCAAATTTCCTTATATGCTTAAATCAATGAAAAAGTACAATGCAGATATTTGTTTTGTTGATATACCACGTTCAGTATTTTCAGGGTTAATAACGAATTCTTTGTTGATCTATTTTACGTGCTATCTTGACTATAGAGTGCCTGGATTTATTTCAGGATACTATCTACTTACAAAAGATTTAGCAAAAAAGTTGTTTCACATTAAAAATGAAGAGCAAATAAAAGAAGAATTGGACAACACCATCGATATCTCACCAAATATGTTCATCAAATTATCCGATTCTCTTGACAGTTCCATTGAGAATTACAGAACATGGGCCATTGATACGTCAATTGTTGTATTAAGTCTTTTGGAACACCATGCTAAATGCTGTGCTGCACAAGTAACACCAAAAGTAGATCGAAGTGCTGTAAGGTATGGTGACGCTGGCGTTGGTACAATTGAAAAAATGTTCAACGAACTTATCGGTGGAATTGCACGGTTGGTTGCACTTTTGGATATCAATAAACGAACACCAATGATTCCAAAAAAACCACCAACTTACGGTGACCTAGAAAAAGAGATTGAGCATAAGCCAGTTGATACTGATCCTTATAAAAAAATAGTTGAAAAATATAATAATTATGAAAGGAAGGACGAATATGAAAAAATTGTCTCGATATGTCCTAGCTATTTTGAAACAGAGCCTAATGTGGCAAATTTAGACATTATTTGTAAGAATCATGGACAATTGCTTAGAAAACTCATATCAGATATAGATAAGAGAAATTACAGATTTATTGGTCGCTGTCTTGTTACAGCCTGTATGCAGTTTATGATATTACGTGTCGAACTTTTAAAAAAGGCATATGTTGAAAGAAAAGAACTAGAAGTATTTGCCAATGAAATTCAATCGAAAGTGACTGACACACTTGTTAATTAATTTTTCCTTCAGTTTTTCACGGCTTTAGCGTGCGTTTATTTACTAAGGACTCAAAGAAAAAAGAGATAGGCATAAAATTAACTGATTAATAGAGGTAAAACCTTATTTTTAACGATTTTTGACCACATGAAGTTTTGCAAGACATTCCTGAAATTTAAATTAACAGCACTAGAAATGAGAAATCTATGTATTCTGAAGGCAATTGATTGGGGAAGCTCATCTAAACCAAACATGTAAGCTTCAATATTATCTCTAACTAATTCCGCGAATGGCTCTATTCGGCTGCAAAACAATGGCTTTTGACTTGCACCAGCTTCAATAATTGGCAGACCGAAGCCTTCCTCTTTACTAGGTACAAAAACTAGATCTGCAAGATTATAAATGTCAGATATGCCCCATTTGACAAGCTTGCCCTGCTTAAATACTCTTTCTTTGCTTATGAGATTATGACAAAATAAAACATCCCTAGACAATCCCAATTTCATTGTGATATCTTTTAGAAAACTCATATATTTTTTCCCAGCGACGTATGCCTGGTTATCGGGTGGTCCAGATACTAATAATTTGATATTACCTGTGCGTATTAGATTACGCAGTTCATTGATAACATAGAGAGCCAGTTCAATATTTTTCCGAGGGGTAATTCTGACGGGGACTAAAATAACATAGTCATGATGATTGATATCTAGATGTTCTTTAAGTTCTAGTGTGTGCTTATCTAACTTTAAAAAGTCATCAAGGTCAATTCCATTTGGAACCACGGTCACATCTTCTATTCGAAATCGTTCATATTCAGTTTCTGCGAATTGTCTGGCCCTGTAGTGAGTAATTGTGATATATTCGATATTTTCGTGTGTGTGATGTACCTCTGTAAATGGATACTCGTTGAGTCGATCCTTATACATCTCTCTAAAGACAATAGAATCGTGAATCCAATAAAACATCTTACCGTTGCATTTTTCGGCAGCTTCGTTAACAGCTACAAGTGCTGGAAAATTAAAGGGCATTGAAGGTATATTGTGGACGATAATAATTTCTATTTCGTTTTCCTCAAGAATTTGACATATTTGGGTTTTAATTCTCTCTTTTATAGCGTTAAATGCTACCAAATCTTG
>JBHLOP010000058.1:0-7085 GCA_048940375.1 Promethearchaeota archaeon
ACAAGATTTTCGCCCGCGGGACCAATTGGTACTACACGGACTTTGTCACCGAGTTCCTGTTTTAGAAGATCCTCTGTTTCACCATCATCTTTACCCCAGAGATGACTTGCATCTTTAACTTCAACCTCTTCGTCGTTGACGTATATATAGACAGGTTTATCAGAGACACCACTTACAACTACTGCATCAAACCCTGCACGCTTGAGTTCTTCCGCAGAATGACCACCACCTGTTGATTGACCCCAAATACCTGTCAATGGGGACTTTCCACAGACAGCAAAACGTCCTGATCCTTGGATGGCAGTATATCCTTGAAAGGGTCCACATGCATAGACAAATAAGTTTTCAGGGCCTAATGGGTCAGCTCTTCCTGGGATCTCATCATAACAGATCTTCACAGCTAAACCTACACCACCAAGCCATTTTCGGGCAAATGCCTCATCAAACTCTTGAACTGAGATTTCTTTTGTGGTTAAATTCACTCGGAGAATCTTACCCCAATAACCACCAAATGACATTTTTTTAACATCCACCTACATATTTTTGTCCTTTTTTTAAATAAACGATGTCAAGTAGATGTTACATAAATATAAGAATTTTTACGTAATGATCGTTCATTATTCATTCAAACTTAGTTTATTCAATGTATATGCATTTTAAGACTATAATCAGAGTTATATGCTTTAAAAAACAAAAAAGATACGTATTTATTTCATTAGCTATCTTAACATAATTGATAATTCAAAAAAACTATCATTCATATTCCTAAACTGGGTTTATATCAAGTGCTCACTTAATTACTGTGTATAAGATGGGACAATAAGAGGAAAATGTATGTATTATGTATATGTGATTCTCTGTAAAAATAAAACGTTTTATACAGGATATACGAAAGATCTTTTTGATCGTCTCCAACAACATATAGAAGGGAAAGGTGCTAAATATCTTATAGGTAATAAAGTAAAAAAATTGTATTATGTAGAAAAATACCGAACACAACGTCAGGCGACTCAAAGAGAACGCGAAATTAAAAAATTTACACATCTAGGGAAAAAGAAATTAATCGAGAAACCCTTTGATCAAGAATTTGTCGAGAATGTTAACAAATTTTGCGGACTTGTTTAAAATATAAACTCACTGCTTCAGCGTGAGGTAGTTTATAAGACACCAGTTTCGAAAAAACGCTCTACCTTTTGTGGAAATCCGCCCATATCGATTGGTTTAGGAATATAGCCATCACATCCAGCAGCTAATGCTTTTTCATCATCCCCTTTGAGAACAAATGAGGTTAATGCCACTATTGGAATATCTTTAGTTGTTTCCTTAGATTTCAAACGGCGTGTGGCTTCATAGCCATCAAGCACAGGGAGACCAATATCCATTAAAATCAGATCTGGATGCTCTCTTTCGGCGGATTCTATAGCTTCTACACCATTTACTGCTGTAACAACTTGATAATTCTTTAGTTTTAGGATTTCCTTGATGGCAACTCGAAAATCTTCATTATCTTCTACAACAAGAATCTTTTTACGTTTAATAAAATCTCCTAATAACACCTTCTCCAAATTGCCAGGATCTTTTCCAGTAAACTTAATTATATCTTCGTGGATCATTTCCGTAATTTTTTTGGCATGATTTTGTTCAATAGTGTCACGTGTTATTTCTAACTTAGTAAGATATGATTTAATAAGATTATCAACCATGGCTTTCGCAAAAATATCTAAAAGTAACTTCTCAGCTTTAATAATGAATCGTGCTGATTGTTGTGCTGTTTTTGCGTTATAAGAAACTATCTTTTGAAGATTTTCAGGATTAAATTGAGTACCTTGAGGTGTTACTTTGAATGGTATCCAAATGGATTCATGTGGAAAACCGTCTAGATGATGGATTCTTAATTGTTTTTCGAGTGTTTCTTCCTCGAAATCCATTTCTATGACGCCATCCACGATAGAATACACTGTTGTGACATGTTCTTGATTATGCATCCCCTTTTGCATTGAAAGAAGGATAAAGCCATATTCTGATTTAATTCGAGAAGTAATTGTTTGAACAAACTTCAGAATGACGTCTGCTTGGCTATGAAGAAAAAGTGTAGATAATGAATCAAAAATTATTCTAACTGGCATTCCTAATGTATTTACTGCTTTTACTAAATTAATGCTAATTTTATTTAGATTTGCTGGATGATCAACTGAGAGTCTTTTCTCTTCTTTTCCAACAGACCATGAGTAACAATCAATAAAAACAAGTGTTTTATTTTCATATTCGGTGATATCAAGATTGCGTTTTTTACCGTATTCAATAATCTGCTCAGGGCTTTTTGATGTGGTGATATAAATCACTTTCTTATTATGTTTTAGGTAATATTCTACTAAATCAAAAATATACTCAGATTTGCCAACGCCGGGAGGACCATACAGTAAAACACTGTAATATTCTGGGAATATTTCTTTCATTAATCCCACCAAGACATTGTAGAGTCTATTTTCTTATAGCATATTGTTTTTTATAACAAATTGTCTCTTAAAAATGCTATTTCTTCTGAAAATACATCAATTCCTTCGTCTGTAATTTCGTAGGGATGCAATGATTGATCATGTCTAGTACCACGCATCTTCCGAATCTCTATGGCTCGGGTTCTTTTCCCTCCTTCCCGAACGTAGTAGAGGATTATTACACCGTGTGTAATAAATTCTTCGATTCCAAATCTACTGATTCCAACCGATCCCTCTGGAATCTCTGTTGTATAAATCGTCGTGCAACCTAAGGAACGAATTATATTAGTCATATCCAAAAGACCTTGCCGAATTTTAAAGTCGTCTTTATATAGAAGAGCTAACGCGCTTAAACCATCTACAACGACGCGGGTTGCGTTTATTTCATTGATTTTTTCTTCTAACAACGAACAAATCGATTCAAAACTAAAAGTTTGAGAGAATAGAGGTGCTTTAATCACATACTCTGTCGCATCGGGAGATTTTTTTGGAATCGCATTAATCATTACAAGTTTTTTTTCCTTTTGCAAAGTGGTTAAATCCCAATTGAATGTAGACGTCACTCTCAGGATATCCTGAACATCTTCTTCTAGACTGATATATACTCCTGGTTCATCATAGTCTTTACACCCATTATACAAGTATTGCATAGCGAGAGTTGTCTTCCCTGTTCCTGTAGGGCCTGTCAAAAGAACACCCCAGCCTTCTGGAACGCCTCCTTCAATTAAATTATCGAGCCCTTTAATTCCAGTGTGTATTCTCTTCAAAATAATCTTTCCATTCCTTTTTTTGGTTTCTTATTGTTTTTTTACTAACAAAAATTGGCTTTTAGAGAGACTGATTGTGTTTGCACCTCACATTATCAATAATCACATCTTTTAAACCGCAAGAAGCAAACATAATAATTTGTGACGCGTTTTCTTTTTTTTAACACCATCCAAGATATTAAGCTAAGATACTAGACTGAAGTGATCAATTATACAGCCAATATCTCTTTTCTGTCGCCAATTTTTGTCTAATATTTTTTCAGAATACTCCATTATAAGTATGATTGTGAAATTGACTTGTCAAAATATACATGTATTTTAAATTGAAAATAATAAAAAAGTAAATATCGGCTTTCTGTTTATGAAATTGAATTTAACTTGACTTTTCCTTAATTTTTTCTTTGTATCTAGTGTATAAAATGTTAGCTAATTCAGAAAATACGTCAAAGACCTTTTCACCTGTTTTTGCGGATGTTTCGTAATATAGGAGATCATTTTTCTTCGCATAGTTTTCAGCTTGTGATTTTTTTACTTGTCGTATATCTAAGTCAATTTTATTGCCTAATAAAATAAGTGGAATCTTTCCACTATTTGTGTGGACCTCTTTCAACCACTTATCAAGACTTTTAAAGGATTCGATCCGATTTACATCAAATACCATGAGGCCTCCACTTGCCCCAGAATAATAAGTTGGACGAATAAAGGCAAACCTTTCTTGACCAGCGGTGTCCCAGATTTGCAGTTTAATCACATTATTTCCGATTAAAACATCTTTAACAAAGAAATCTACACCTATAGTCATTTTGTAATACTCGATGAATTTGCCATATGCGAAGTGAGTTGCCAAAGTTGTTTTTCCTACAGCTCCATCTCCTACTACTACTATCTTGAATAACAGATGCATCAATTATCTCCTCACACTAACCCTGCGCTTATTAAATTTAAAAATAATGTAGATTTGAATCAATTATTTTTCTTGTATGCGTATTTTAATATAATTTCATTAAAAATAGATGTTATCAGAAGTAGATGGGCATTGTGCGAACCTATATTGCAAATTGTTTTTTAATCAGTTCACACATATTGTTTTTAAGTTAGTGTGAGGAGTGGCATGATTATGTTTACAAATGAGTCACCTGAAGATTACCTTGAAAAAGGTGAAGAATATCTCAATCAAGGAGAATATGAAAAAGCTATAAAAGAATATGAAAAAGCATTAAATGCGGATCCGGGCTTTTTTTATGCGTGGAACGACATGGGAGTCGCTTACGCAAATTTAGGTGATGTGCGTAAATCTATTGAATGTTATCAAAACGCTGTAGAAATCAATCCTCAGTATGAATTATCCTGGAATAATATGGCCCTCAATTACGCACATTTAGGTGAACATAATAAGGCTGTTGAATGTTATCAGAAGGTAGTGGATCTTAGCCCTGAAGATGCAGACACATGGTATAACTTGGGAAATTCTTATTCAGCATTAGAAGATCACAACAAAGCATTAGAATGTTATCAAAAAGCACTGGAAATCAATCCTATGCATGCAGATTCATGGTTTAGCATGGGGTTAACCCGGTTCTATCTAGATGAATTTCATAATGCAATTGATTGCTGGCAGAAAGCCGTAGAACTCAATCCCGAAAATATCAACGCGTGGTATAATATAGGTATTGCTTACGCAGAGTTAGGTGAGTTTAGCAATGCTATTGACTCTTATAAAAATGCGGTGGAACTGAATCCTGAATACATTGATGCATGGTATAATTTAGGTAGTACATATCAAAAGACAGAAGAGTATCAGACATCGATTGAATGTTTTCAAAAAGTAGTGGAACTCAATCCGCAGCATACAGATGCATTGTTTGATATCGCCTTTAGTTATAATGAATTGAAAGACTACAACAAAGCCATTGAATATTATAATCGAGTCATTGAATTAGCAGATAATGCTATAGCACTTTATAATATGGGCTGGGCTTATATAAGACTTGAACAAATGGATGACGCTTTAAAATGTTATCATAAGGCATTAGAAATCAAACCTGACTATGCTGATGCTTGGTTTCAGATTGGTTTTATTCTGAATGAATTAGAGAAATATGATGATGCTTTAGAGCCATATAAAAAGGCTGTAGAATATAATCCCAATGATAAAGTCAATTGGAACAATCTAGGCTGGACTTACAAGACTTTGAAGCGCTATAACGAAGCTTTAGAATGCTATCGAAAAGCCTTAGAGTTAGATCCTGACTATAAAATCGCCCACTTTGATATGGGTTGGATCTATGGAGAACTTAATGATTATACGAACGCTATTGAAAGTTATCAAAAAGCAGTGAAAATAGACCCAGGCTATTCTTCTGCTTATCACAATCTTGGATGGTGCTTTAAAAAACTTGAACAAATGGAAGACGCTTTAAAATATTACAAAGAAGCAGCAAAAACAAACGAAACTGATGTAGATGCATGGTGGGAGGTTGCATTCATTAGTGGAGACATGGGATATTATGAAGATTCGATCGAGGCATATAGGCAGGTAGTAAAACTCGATCCAGAGTATAAAGAAGCTTGGCATAACATGGGATGGGCGTTCCAACGCTTAGGTCAATTAGAAGACTCAATTGAGCCATTTGAACATGCAATTAAACTCGATGAAAATTACCTCTCAGCCATTGTGGCTCTTACGTGGGCAAAAAATAGGACAGGAAAAAACGAAGATGCTCTCAAACTTGCTGAGAAAATAATAGAAATTAATCCAAATGAAGCTGATGGATATTTTGAACTAGGATGGGCCTTTACCGAATTAAATCGAAATTCAGAAGCCGTAGAAGCCTATAAGAAAGTGACACAACTACAACCTGACAATCAAGCAGCGTGGCATAACATCGCTTGGGCTCTTACAAAGGAAGAGAAATTTGAAGAGTCTATTGAATATTATAAAAAGGCAATAGAAATCGATCCAAACTCCAAAGAAGTCTTGAATAGTCTAGCATGGGCATTTTATGAGACAAAACGCTTTGAAGAGACAATAGAACATGGTTTAAAAGCAATAGAACTTGACAGAGAGTATAAAGAAGCGTGGGATACAATTGCTTGTGGATATTTTGGTCTTGAAAAATACGATAAAGCATGGGACGCCTTTCAAAAATCCAAGGAAATAGACCCAGACTTTGCAGGAACAGTTGAGGTCTACGAACAAGTAAAATCTATTATTGATGCAAAAGACAGAAATATCACACTCTCCGATGAAGAAGTAGAACAAATAGCGATAGGAATCGCAAAAACTAACAAAGACAGAAGTGTTTCACTTCTTAAGGTTGCAACAAGTACTGGGGCTTCATTAGAAGAGATCTCTCGCATACTTTCAAACTCAAAACTAGGATCTATTGAAACTCATGGTACTGAAGCACTTGAAGACGATGTGTTTATTTTCTCTGCAAAGGTAGAAGAAGAAGAAAAGAGAGAAGAAAAAGAACTCCTTGCATTTTTAACAACGACTGAAGAGATTTCAATAGCAGATCTCTCAGCACTTTCAGAGATGGATAGAATAACTGTTTACAAGCATGTATGCAATTGTATTACAAGAGGATACTGTCAAGGTCAACTTGTTGGAGGACTTAATGGTAAATATGTGAGGACCTCAATTCGAGAAACTACTCCTGGAGGCTTTCCACCAGATTACATTACGGCAGCACCCATTGCAAAAGCAACTGGAATGCTTGGCGGAATGCCACCAGGTGTAACGTTCAAAATCGAAAAAGGCGGAACTGTAATAATAGGAAGCGGAGAAGTTACACAAGCTGGAGAAGTTATTCAAGCTAGA
>JBHLOP010000058.1:7185-10054 GCA_048940375.1 Promethearchaeota archaeon
GAACGTATCGAACGCTTCGAAGTCAGAATTCCTCAAGAAGTATTAACAGTAATGGAAAACTCTGCAAACTCTTTTCGTGAACTAGAAAGAGAATATAATAAATTGCTGGACGATATTGATAGGCTTGAAGATGAAAAACGCGAATTGAGAAGAAAACGTGAAAAGAGCGCAGAAGAAAATGAGCAATTGAATGCCATATTAGAGAAACTTGACTTACTAAATGAGAAAGTAGATGCACATGATAAGAATATTAGGAATGAACTTCAAGAACTGCGCACATATATCTGGAAGACTGCGTCTCAAACAATAGACACTATAACAATGGAATTGAAGAAACAAAATGCGCAGTTATCTTTGGCAGTAATCTCAGGAAATCGACAACTCTTTGAATTGATAGAAGCTACCTCTATAGCCGTAAATTCAAAAATAGATGTTCAGGCCAATCAATTAGCAGAAATCTCTAATAGTTTAGAACTAAGCAACGAGCATTTAGAAAATCTTCTTGGCGTTCTTGATGGGGAGTCCAATGAAACAAAGGCTAGTATTAAGGATAGAGTATTAGGTATACTTCAAGAAGCAGGTGGTGAAGCGGCAGTTCATCGAGGAGAAATTGAAGGACTGATGACCGAAATATTGGATAAAAAAGCAGATAAAGGCGGCAGATTGAATGCACTAAAAAGCTTCTTTGGTAAGGCAAAAAATTGGATCCAAGAGCATCCAAAAGTAGCTATGGCACTTCGAGTTGTTTTGACTGGAGCAATGACCGCAATGGGAGTTCCAATTCCTATCATCTAACGAAGAACTCATTAATCTATTTGATACATTATTTTCACTGAAAATGATACTACTATCTGGTGAAAAATCTTGCATGATATGATTGTAAAGAATGGCAGAATCATTAATGGAACTGGTAATCCTTGGTTTAAAGGCGATATCGCTATTGAGAATGGAAAGATAGTAAAAATTGGCAAAGTCTCAAAATCTAACTCTAGAAAAATAATTGATGCTGAAAAACTTATTGTTGCACCGGGTTTTATCGACATTCACTCACACTCAGATATTGTGTGGTTAGAACGCCCAACTGCTGACGAAAAAGTACTTCAAGGTGTCACTACGGAGTTGATTGGGCAATGTGGCTTTTCTGTAGCACCTATTAAGGAAACATGTAAGGAAGAGTACAAACAATTAGTCATGGGAGTGTTAGGAAATACAGGCGTAGAATGGAATTGGAATACATTAGCTGAATATTTAGCGGTATTTGAACTTCAAGGCGTAGCTGTGAACATTGCAAGTTCAGTTGGACATGGAGTCATCCGATTCTGTACCATGGGGATGGATAATAGACCTCCAACAAATGTAGAAATGGAGGAAATGAAACAAAGTGTTGCTAAATGCTTTGATGATGGTGCATTTGCGTTTTCAACAGGTTTAATTTACCCTCCTCTTACTTTTGCTTCTACAGAAGAAATTATTGAACTCTGCAAAGTTGCAAATAGTTATAACGGCTTTTTAAGCATCCATATGCGAAATGAAAGTGACAAAGTGATAGAATCTGTCCATGAAGTTATTAAAATTGGAAAAGAAACAGGAATTCCAATAGAAATATCGCATTTCAAAGCAGCAGGGAAACAAAACTGGGGAAAAGTTACTCAAACTCTAAAACTAGTAGAAGATGCAAGAGCAATTGACATTGATATCACGGTTGATCAATACCCATATACAGCGGGAAGCACAACACTAACCGCTATTCTTCCTCCTTGGGTACATGTAGGAGGTAAAGAGAAATTAATTCAAAGATTAAAAGATCAAGAAACTAGAGAACAGATAAAAAAAGAAATAAAAGAAGGAAACGACTGGGATAACTATGCTAAAGCATCTGGATGGGATAGAATACTAATTACTTCAGTAAAGACTGACCAGAATAAGGATTTGGAAGGAAAAACGCTCTCAGAAATTGCAGAAATGAAGGGAACAAATGATCCTGCAGAGACAGCTTTTAACTTATTAATTGAAGAGGACGCAGCAGTATCTATGGTGCTCTTCTTTATGGACGAAGACGATGTAAAAACTGTTTTAAAACATCAAGTTCAAATGGTTGGAACAGATAGCATTATTATCGGAAAACATCATCCCAGGGCTATTGCCTCATACCCTAGAATTCTAAAGCAATATGTTCGCGAAAACGCCGTCTTAACACTCCCTGAAGCGATCAGGAAGATGACTTCTTTACCAGCACAAAAAATTGGATTACAAGATCGCGGACTTCTTCTGCCAGGATTCGCTGCAGACATAACAATCTTTGATTCCAAAGAAATTAACGATACAGCAACTTATAATGATCCCCTTCAGTTTCCAGAAGGAATAAGGTTCGTGATTATTAACGGAGAGCTTGTTGTCGAAGATGGAAAACATACAAGAGCACTCCCAGGCAAAATTCTTAGAAGAACAGACTATCTTTAAATTGTATTTCTATTTAACTCAATTTTTTCTTTTTCAATTTGCTTTTTATAATGATCTACTTCGAAAATGAAAGAAAATTAATAATGTTCTTGATTACGTATTATTGAAATCTAAGTAGAAGCAATAAGATTTTTTGACATCGCCTAATAAAAAAACTATCATTTTTTTCATAATTATTCATAATTATTCACAATAAAGTCTTTGTAGTTCACAAAAAGCAAAGACATTTGCCATCCTTTATTTACTACTTAAATTTCTTTATAAATAAAATCGCAAGAATGCAGGCAAAATCTCTATTATCTCTCAATCGATCAATTAATTAAGAATTTATTAGCTAAATTAAAATAGTATATGGAGGAAAACCATTGGAAGAAGAAGGAATAACTGGAAAGCCATTGGTGATTGATAA
>JBHLOP010000059.1:0-9877 GCA_048940375.1 Promethearchaeota archaeon
CTAGAGTGGGCGGCGGAACGTACATAATCTCGGGTATGTAATCTTGTTTAAGTAAAGTTCGTAAAATCAACTTTGGGTGGTCTGTTGCCATTATTAGTGCGACAGGGTTGTCAGTTTCGTCTAATGTTTCTATACTGTCCATCAGGACCAATACAGGATCACGTGCTAGTGGTAAGGATCTCTGCTGGAAGTATTCGACTGGTTGGGCAACCATGTCAACTTCATCTAAAAATATTATGGTAGGCTCTTTAGCTTCTTCAACAAGTGTTTTTAATCGATCTATTTCCCTTGGAATAAGCGTTTCTAAATGAGCTCCACTTTCATGGGCTAAAACCTTGGTTAAACGAGCTTTGCCGCAACCGTCTGGACCAAACAGCAGGATAACCTTTTGGGGCAACACACCAGTAGTTAAATATTTGCGCCAAAACAGGAGCGGGTGCTGGACTTTTTGAACAAGTTCTCGCTTTACAACATCAAGCCCAACTACTTCACGCCATTTACCTTCATTATGCGCTCGCGTAGGATCATAAATATACTCACATTTTCTCCAAATCTTCGATTGGCAGAGTCCATCAACCCTCTCTGTAGGTAACAGCTCGTGAATAACTCCGCACTTAAAAAATTCTTCTTTAATGTAAGATTTGTCTTGTAAATGAACACACTGCGCGGATTCAAAACTTGCACTTCTGTCGTCTACTCCCATTTTTAATCCTCAAAAAATTATATTGTCTATTCTCTACTCTATTAGATGTAGTCCATACACTGCCTTAAAAAAAGTTCTTTTAATGGATCCAAACACGAATGAATTTACTAAATTAAAAAAATAAGGGGGATTTAGATTAGCCTGGAGGTTTATCGGGCTTTTTACTCAGTGTTTCCATTGTCTTTTTAATGCCAGCCATAATCTCTTCTAGCGTTTTTGTTGCTTCCTTACGAGCAACATCCGCGAGATCTTTTGCTATTTCTCCAGTGAGCCCCACTATCTCTTTGGAGAGGCCCATTAATTTCTTGAGTTTTTCGTTCAACTCTTGCTCAGACAATTATTCCACCTCAATTTTTTTCTTTTCAAGAAATTCTTTTGGAAGTTCGATTTTTTGACCTGATAAAATTTTAGCGGCAAGTCCTAGTCCGTTTAATACTTCGGAAAACGTTTGAATAACCTTCTGGGGGGTTTTTAGCGTATCCCGAAAAATTTCACTCGAAAGACTCATTGCTTCTCCTGAAAGTTTTAGGAGACGATTTATCTTTTCTTTCAGAATCTGTATTTCTGACATCTCTTTCATCTTATGTTTTTAAGATTAAAGTTTTATTAAACCTAAATAAATCTATGCCTCAACTACTGCTAGGCAAATTTTTGAGATGATGGATTATTCTTTCACATTTTTCAACTTCTTGAGCCCATTCCAGTCGATTAAAAACAAGTTTCGCTATTTCAATCCATTCCATCGATGCTTCAACCCATTTTGAATCAGAGGCTTGGGATAATTTGTACCAATCATTTCCTTCCTCAAGAAAATATTCTGCTACCTGCGGACTAGCATATTGCACTTCTTTTAAGAGTTCACTGAATTCTAGGTTAATCTCATACCTCGCACCAAGATTAGTTTTAGAATTTTCTCGAAGGGCTTTAGAAGTTTCTAAAAGACGTTGCACAGTTTCTTCTTGTTGATATAACTCTTGTTTTTTCTGATGATTTTTCAAATCTACAAGGGTTTTTACGGCTGTATCATCTAATTGAGTTTCAAGTGTTGGAACATAGTCTACTGCTTTTTGTACTTCCTTTATCAAAGAGTTTCTGAGGGTATTGCTTATCTTTTTTCCTGGATACGCATCCAGCGCATTGATGAAAATACAAACACGTAACTTATGGGAGTCAAATTTGCCTATTTCATCCTTATTTTTATTTCGAAATGCTTTCTCCTGAACTCTTAAAAAATTCAGCACTTTTGCTGGCTTCATTGACTTATAAACTGCTTTCCATTCTTCCTGAAAGGTTTTATGATTAACAACATTGTTAACTGCCTCATTATGGAGGCAATCATCATAGGCATCACACAGTTCGCACCCATCAATTTTGACCATCTTTCTGCAACTCTTGAAATAAGTTTTTTGGATTGTCTTCTTCTTTCAGTTTTTAATTCAGAAATTCATTTCTAGCCGCTGCAATCAGATAAAATATTTAACTTTTTCATGATATTGCGAATATCTTAGATCAGGGAAATATTTAACTTAACTATACTGTTTTATACTAAACTAACGTTTTTTGTCGTGATAGCTGATGTTCATTTTACTTTATGAAATTTGTGAATTTTTAGATATATCTATCTAGTGGTGGTAATATGTCAAGGAAGGTCTACAGTGTAAATTACGAAATTGAAGGTGCCCTTTCATCGATAGCGCCTCCATTTTTGCAAATTATTGAGGATTTTAAAACAAGTACGCAGGCAAAAGAAACAGCGAAAGTCCGTGTTTCTGTGATAATGGAAATTATTGAAGAGTGATTAGGTTAATGTGCTGTACATTTCGTTAAAGCAATACACGTGCTATTTTTTAAGTTCCATTAAAATGATTGAAAAATAACTTAAGAATATTAACTCACTGTACCCTTGAAAATCATTTGTTTCTAAACGCTATTTACTTTTATCGCTGTTTTTTAGTTTGGAAGTTCATCAACAATTGTCTGCCTAGAATTTCTTCGGGACTTAAACCTTCATTGCGTATTTTCGATTCATATGTTTCCGGATCGAATAAAAGAGCCTTAGTGAGTGCTTCTTCTGCTTTCTTATCCTCGCTGAGTTTTTGCTTATAAAGCATTCCTAAATCAAACCATGCCTCTGCGTCTTCGGGCCAAAGATTTATTATCTTTTGATAAGACTCTGCTGCCTTATTCAATTCTCCAAGGCTCTCATACGAAAGTGCCAGGTTTTTTATGACCAATCTGGGAGGAGTCTTTCCTTTAGCTTCTTTAAGATCGATAAGTTTTGAATAATATTCAATCGATTTAGAATACTCTCCCAAGCGACTATGTACGACCCCCATATTAATGAGTCCGTCTTCATCTTCTGGATTGTTGTCGAGGAGTCTCTGATAGCTTTCACTCGCACGTTTGTACTCTCCTAATTCTAAATACGTGTTTCCCAAGCCATTGATCGCAAATGTGTAGTCAGGATCAATTTCTATTGCCTTTTTAAAGTAGTCTACGGCTTCATTATAGTTGCCTTGCGCGTAAAGGAGATTTCCTATGTTAGCCATCGCAAATTTGTAATCTGGATCTATTTCCAAAGCTTTTTCATAGATTTCTCTTGCTTTCGCGAATTGATCTAAACCATAGTAAGAATTAGCTAAAGAATTCAGAATGACTACATCATCTGGGTCAATTTCTAATGCTGTATCATAGTAACTGATTGCTTCTCGATATGATCCTTCATCATATAAGAGATCGCCAAGGTTTCGTAACGCAAACTTATAATTTGGGTCTATGTCCAACGCTTTCTCATAAGCTTTTCTAGCGTTTTCAAAATCTCCAAGATTGTAGTAAGCATTGCCTAACCCATTTAATGCTGAGATATAACCAGAATCCAAATCCAATGTCTTCAAGTAATACTCAACTGCTTCATTATTCTCGCCGAGTTCAACGAGTAAATCACCCATATTCTTCCATGCATACTTAAAATTTGGATCGAGGTCTATTGCTTTTCTATACGCTTTTTTGGCTTCTTCGTAATTATTTTGGTTCCAACATGCATTTCCAAGACCGTTCCAAGCAGAGACATACTCTGCATCAATTTCTAGTGCCTTTTTATAAGATTCTTCAGCTAGCTTATACTCAGCATTATCAATATAGACATCTGCAAGATTACGGTATGGGAAGTTAAAACCAGGATCTAATTCTATTGCCTTTTTATAGGCATCTTCGGCGTTCTTGAAATCGTTAACGTTGTGGTAAGCTATCCCTAAATTATTCCAGGCATTAGCTGCATTCGGGAGTCGTTTTTCAATGGCTTCCTTGTGACAACGAATTGATTCTTCATATTCACCAATTTTGTTGTACACATAACCTAGATTATCCAAGGCTGCACCGTCCGTTGGATCCAATTCAATCGCCTTCTTGTAGCATTCAATTGATTCGTCGTAAGTTTCCAGATTGCTGTACATTAAACCCATGTTAAACCAGGCGGCTTGATAATCCGGTTTAGCCTCTACCACCTTCTTATAGAGTTCAATCGCCCCGCGATAATTCCCCAGTTCTCCTTTATCGAAGGCTTCATTAAACCACATTTCGTAATCTTCAGACATGATTAAAACCCTCTAAAGCGTATAAGAATTGAATTAGAAGTAATAATATCTTTATTGATATCATTCATCGCTTTCTTTTTTATCTTTCTTTTTTTCTTCATCATCATCAGAAGAGAAGTTTATTTCTATCGAATTCTCGTTGAATTTTGCTTCGTCTTCATTTTTAGCAGAGGAAGGTGTTTCATCTCCAGGTTCGGGTTCAGTCTGAATTGATTGATCAAACATGTTTTTCATCATCATCGCAAATGGATTAGGCATGCCTTGCATATCGATATCCTTTAATCCTTCAATACTCTCAGTTATAGTCTTCATCAACTGCTCCATCATGTTTCCAAAAAACAAACTAGGATCAGCCTCTTTGTTATCTTCTGTTTCAGAAGACATATCACTTTTTCCGCTAAACATCTCAGCAAAAAAGCTGCCTAATCCTTCCATTAAGTTTTTCATAAAGTCTTGATCTATTTCAATCCCATGTTCTTCTTTTAGATGTGCAATTAATTCCTCGGGAGAGTTTATTGTGGCTCCACACAACGGGCAACTCAAATTTTTTCACCACATCAAAATAATACGCAATTTTTTATTAGTCTTTGTTTTTGCGACAAAAATTTTAAGAAATGTGAAAAAGGGAAACGTGCAATCTTAAATGATTTTGTCGATAAATAAAAATGAGTTGATTAGCCCGTATATCGAACAGCTTGTGCAGGGCTCATCCTAAGTGCTTTGTATGCTGGAAAAGCAGTGCCTGCTGCAGCAACGACTAGTCCGAGAATGGCCACAATAAGAGTCTGAACCGCTGGGAACACAAATTCCACTTCGTAAGGGGTAAAGCCGATTTCTTTAAACTGAGGAAGATAACTTGCAGCCAGAATATATCCGTTTATAATCCCCACTGTCAGTCCTAGAACAGCTAAGAGTAATGATTCACCGAGAAGGAGTTTGACTATCTCAGATCTGTAGTATCCAACGGAGCGAAGTAATCCGATTTCACGTTGTCTTTCCTGAACAATTCGTATCATTGTTGTAGCTAAACAGAGTAAAGCTATTATGATAGATGACGATGATAGGACGGCCATAAATTGCGTTGTTTCGGTCACATTAACCCGCCATTCATCAACGATGTCTTTTGTCTTTATAATACTTAGATTATACTCATCGCCATATAGATCAAGAATCTGTTGTGCAACTTTGTCTTGGTCAACGAATGTTCCATTCCAATGATAAGTACGTAATTTTACATAGAAAACATGGACATCATTATCAAAACCGAAATCGTAGTATTTTTCTAAATCAATAATGCAGAAATAACCACCCTTCGGGTAACCGATCAAGTCATTGTGTACAATACCGATGACTGTAAACTCTGTAGAATTTCCATGGGCAGATATTTCAAGTTTTGTTTTTTGACCCACTGTCACTTGAAGTTCCCCAGCAAGTCTGTCACTTATGATGCATTTATTATCTCCTGTTCCTCCTAATTGGTCAAAGAGGGCTACGATATCTGTTGTATTCGGATCAGGCGCAATTAAATCCTGTTCAATAGCAAGAGGATAGGTTGAAGAATTGACGGCGACTAACAAAGACGTCTCTTCATTGTCCCACATTTCATATTTCGCCCCAGTTAGTTCAGCGACGCTTACTCCAGGTCTCCATTCTTCAGTAGGTGTGTCATTCGTCCAATGTACACCTTCAATTCGTGATAGATTCCCTGCTAGATTTGGTGGAGCACCAGTATTTGTAGTCACTATTAAATCCATATTGAGTCCTTCCGAAATGTAATGAGTTATACCTACCTCAATGGCTGAGTTAATTGATGCAAATAAGATTGATAGAGAGATCGCAATCGTGAAAATGCCAAATGTAAGAGTCGATCTAAGTGGACGGCGTGTTAGGTTTCTGCTAGCAATTTTAGCTACTGTTCGAAAGGCAGGTATACTATTCAATAGTCGATGAAAGCCTCGTGATACTATGGTAAGAAGCGATCCGCAGAGAAGTATGCTTCCAACAAGTAAAACAATTTCACTCAAATAGGAAACCGCGGCTATTGTAACAAGTGCTCCAGTGGCAGTAAGACCGATCCCTGCGATAAGGCTTGCTGCTTTTCTATTGTATTTTGCAATTACTATCGAAAGCCCAGAGATACATACTAAGAGCGCTATAGACAAAAAATCAGATAAGTTAGCTGCTGGAATCGATGGGACTATAAAAAGTAATCCGAATCCTACGATAGCTAATATAATGCCGCTTATTAATAATCCACGGGGAATTTTCCTCCTTCCAGCTTCGTGGGAATCACCATGTAAAGCTGTAACAACTTTCATCGTGGCTACGGATCCTAGCGGGAAAAGAGCACCAACAACTGCAAAAAGAAAGCCCATAAGAAAACCATTAAACATAATTGAAGGATCGAGCTCAACAGACTCTACTACAACTCTAAAACCATATACAGTCGTATTTGAAACGTAAGATGTTATTCCATGAGCAACTAAGACGCCTCCAAATGATCCTAGAATAGATCCTATTCCACCTAAAATAATTACTTCATATAATATGAGACGAAATACCTGAAATTTTGACATGCCAATAGTACGCATTATGCCTAACTCGTAACGCCTCTCTGTTACTGTCATCACGATACTATTAAATACAAGAAATACAGATGCTAATAAGGTGATTAATCCAGCCCAATTCAAAGCTGTATCAAAACCCGACACCGCGCCTTCTGCAACCGCAAGTAAACTTTCTCTAACCGCGTCAACTATGAAATCTTTGCCAAATTCCTCTTGGATCTGTGCTATAACCGCTTTGTAGTCTTTTCTACTTTCTTCAGTAAGATTTATGACGATTTTATCGATTTTACCACTCATTTCTGGTATTAACTTTCGTGCTTTGTCCAAAGTTACCACAACTACACGCCCATAACCAACCTGTGCTATTTTTCCCTTACTTTCTGCAAAAGCAGCGATGTTAAATCGTTTAAATCTAAATTTTGGATGATCATAATAATATTTAATGGCGAGTTTGTCTCCTATTGATGCATTTACTATTTGATCATCTTGTTCCCCAGAAATACCATCCATCAATGATTCTGAGACAATCGCATTCCAGTCTTTTACAAGATGATCTATCGGTTCTGATCCATTTATGTTATAAAGTTCCCCAAAGGCAGTGTCGTAAGTGGGATCTATTCCAAGTACTGTTGCCGTTGTGGAATTCCATGTTTCATGAAGATAAATAACGCTATAACGCTGTATTCTTGGTGCATATGCCTCAATCCCTTCTACTTCATCAAGAATGTGCATTAAATCTTCCGAAAATGCTTCACCATCCGCTCTTGTGACCTCCAAATCCAATTTACCTGTAGCAAGCTCTATCGTCTCATAAAAAGTATTACTTACGTTTACTCGTGCAATATTAAAACCAGTTAACATTGCAACACTAAATAACACACCCATAACAGTCAGCGTATTTCTGACTTTTTTTCGTTTGAAATTTCTAAATGCCATTCCAATAATCCATTTTTCCTTCCAAACAACGATCACAGCAAGTATTACTAAAATGATAACGAATAAACTTGTATACTGAGCAAGATTTGCGTTAATTTGCATTAACTCTATCCCTCAATTTTTGATGGAGATTTATGATACTTGATTTAGTATAAAAACTAAATGGTGTAGTTTAGTAGAGGCAAATATCAACTTTTTTTCCTTTTTAAGATTTCAATCGAAATGGTATTAATAACATACTTACTAATGCATTTGCCTATGGCAAAGCTCTATATGGCACTATATAGTCCAAAATCGTATATTTTATATAGAAAGAGATGCTCCATTTGTAAAGGAATGCCATTAGAAAAAGATTCTTAAATTAAGATTAACGATACAACAGCTAAAATATTGATCGTAATGCTTTAGAGCCCTTTAATATTCACGTAAGATTAATACAAATTAAAAAGTGTAATAGTGTACTAATAATGATCTTTAACTATGGTATAGAATCCTTTCTATCTATTCAGATCTATAACAAAGATTTTCGTGTTAAGGGGCGGGTGAATTAATATGACACACGCAGAAATCGTATTAACCTCAGATCTATCCCTAACAAGCGATTACAACGGCATACCGTACGTCGGATTTGGCGCTTGTTTACCACAAAATATATGTCCACACTGGATTTACTTCAAGTTTTTTTGCCCACTCGAACCAGCTTATCCTGATGGAACTTTGGTTAGGGCCACCCTTGGTCTTAGGACAATTGAAGCCACATGTATACAGAGTGGATTTTCCAAAGATCAAGTAAAAGTTGCACATTCACTTCATTTGGATAAATTAGTAAACAAAAACACGAAAATCGTCGGTATCTCAGCAGAAGATCCATTGGGCATCGGTCCTGCAACTTCAACCTGGAGCACCATATTCAAGGGCATCCCACACAATCGCATCGAATATTTTCGATTAATGCGAAAAGTTAAGGAACTAAAGAATAAATATGGATTTAAAGTTGTCATGGGCGGTCCAGGTGCCTGGGAAGTAAAAGAACACATGGATAAATTTGGAATAGATCATTTAGTAATCGGTGAAGGAGAATATGTAATTCCAGAGATTTTCCCTGAAATAATGGAAAACAATGGCGGTCCTGACGAAAGAGTGTTTTATGGAAAACCTGTAAAACCAGAAGATGTGCCTTTATTACAGGGTCCAGCTCTTGGCACTTATACTGAGATATCACGAGGATGCGGAAGAGGATGTAAATTTTGTGCCCCGAACACTGCTGGAAAAATGCGAGATTTCCCTCTCGAAAAGATTGTGCATGATGCAATAATAAATGCTAAGGGAAGCAATGATAATTCGATGTGTCTACAGTCAGAGGATGTGTTTTTATATGGTTCCAACTCAAAGCACTTCTACCCGGACGAAGATGCTATAATGAATCTTTACAAAACACTCTTTGAAGATGTTGGCATAAGTCGGGTGTTTGTAACCCATTCGACTTTAGCACCAATGGCTTTCGACCCAGACTTTTTTGAGCGATTAACTAAATACCTCCGAAGCAAAGGACATAGGTATTATGGATGTCAACCAGGAATCGAAACAGGATGCTCTAAAACAATTGAAGAAATAATGCATGGTAAAGTTCTTCCTTTCTCATCAGAAGAATATCCAGACATGATATACGACGCATTACGTACGTGTGCAAATTTAGGTTGGACAAATGTCTGTACATTGGTAGCAGGACTTCCTAGTGAAGGACCAGAAGAAATGAAGGAGACACTCAAACTAATAAAGAGACTAGACGCGTTTCCTCACTTGTATATACCGCTTTTCTTTGTTCCTATGGGTGTTACATCGATGCGCGACAGCAGAGCATTCATAGCAGACAATATGACGAGCTATCATGCTCGTATTCTGTTGGACACATGGAAACACAACATTAAACATATGGACAGAAATTACAGAGTTGTTGCTAGCGATATAGGTCATAAAGCTATAGTCAAAATGGGAATCCGTGCAATGATTGAGGTTTTAAAAGCGTTCATTCGTTATTACGAGCGACGTCGTCCCGATTTAGAAATAATCCAATGATG
>JBHLOP010000060.1:0-9743 GCA_048940375.1 Promethearchaeota archaeon
CACCAATTTATGGACTATATTTTACTCAATATTTTTCTACACATTTGCTATTAACATTAGGCATATTTCTAGTCTAATAAACCCTGTATTGCTTTTGAATATAATTAGATCTTTAATACTTTTTGTGATTCGAGTGTAAACGTAACAATGGCACCTTCTTCAATTTCTACTATTTCTTTAATCTCAGTTTTCATATTATCATATTCTAGCAAGAACCGAAAGTCATCAAAATAGTCGTAAAAGCCGCAAGTATAGCAGTAGTGCCCTTTAAACTCAATTTTAAAACTGCTGTTGTCTACTGTGGTCAATTTCGCTACGACTTCAGGACTTCGATATTTATTGTATTCTTTGATAGTTTTTGTTAGTATTTGTTCCAATGACTGATTATTCAATAGGGATACCTCCGTGTCAATCTCAATGATACTTTCATCTATCATAGGTTAAATCTTCTAATGTTTCGAAGTGTACTTTTTTTTGATAGTTCTTGCAATCTTATCGGCCAACTCGTGTTTATCAAACTCTATATTCAATCCTTCAATCAGTTGTTCCAAGCTTAACTTTACCTCATCAGTTGGACCTGGAAGCGATACTATGATAGACGGACCAACAGTCCCAACTCCAATCATCACACCAGATTTTGCATGCCTACCTGTACCTTGATGGAATTTCATAATGTATGGAGTTGCAGCTTTAGGATCGATCCTTCTTAAAGCTTCAATCGTTCGATCCTTAACTTCAGCCCCTACACCACCTGTCGTTATAATTAAACCGTATCCTTCATCAATAGAATTCATAATGGCCGCAGCTATTTGATATTCATCATCTGGTAATACAGAACCTATAGTTACCTTATATCCTTCACTTACAAGTCTTTCTTTTATGTAAGGAGAATTTGTATCCTTGACTACATCTTTTCTTACCTCTTCTCCCGTCGGGAAGACCATACATCTTCTCGATATTTTTTGTATCAACTCGTCAGTGATGTCTTTTGTTTGAGCTAAAATCTTACGAGCGAACTGTTCGTCTAGTTCTATAAAGCCTAAAACGCCCTCAGAATGGATACTGGTTCTATCAGTAATTTCAACTCCTGGAATACTTTCTAATTTCTTTAGCAACTCTTTTTTCTTCCCATATATGTTCTCAGCTTCAACTGTATTTCTTAAAATATCAAGAACAACATGATCTGGCCCGGCATCTGTTACAAACACTTCTTCCTTTTTGAGACCAAGCGTCTCTGAAACAATCTTCGCAATTTCGCTTAAATTTACGTTTCTCAAACGCATGTCTGTAATCCACAATTCCGTTTTACCAAGAAAATTGACTTCCATTATACCACATCCAGTTTCAGATCAAGCATGGGGGCGTCAATTATGGCCCTTCCAACATCAAGAATATCTACATCATAGTTGAGATAGTCAGGTATACTTTCTAAAGATATAGAACCACTAAACGCTAGTTTTACTGAATCTCTGTTCCCAAGTTCTATCAATTTTCTAGATACTATTGCAATATCCTCTTTATTCCCTGTATCTATCATAATAATATCTGAGCCCAATGAAGCTGCTTCTGAAGCTTCCCTCCAAATCTCATTAGTCTCAGCTTTAAGTTGCACAACCTTAATCATATCAAATTCTTCGACCGCTATAAGCGTTTCTTTTATGCCTCCAAACATTCGGATATAGTTTTTATCTAAATAAAGAAAAGGATCGGAGGAAATTCGTATACCAACGCCACCTATTTTGATTGCTTCCCTGATCTCGAATTTTATCTGATAAGGCATTTTTTTCCAACCTCCACAAACTATACGAATTTTTCCCCCAGTTAGTGTGACAGCTTTTCTAGCGGCAGTAGCAATGCCAGATGTTTTAGAAATAAGACCAATGAGTATATCCTCAGCGATGGCAATTTGTTTGGGTATTCCTGTTAGTCTAGCGATTATATCATTAGACTCGAGCTCATCACCTTCTGAAAAAAAGGGCTCGATTTTCAATCCCAACTCCAAAGCCTTGTTAACGAGTCGTTTAATCCCTGCAACTACTCCTCTCTCTGCTGTCCAAATTTCTGCTTCGACTCTTTTATTTAAAATACTATGGAAGATATGATCTCTCAGATCAATATTATGATCATATCGTTTACTCAATTTTTTATTCCTCTTTGCCTGCACCATTTCGGCATTAACTTTTGCTCAACTTCTTCATCGACCTTAGAAGCTTTTTCAATTAATTCTTCTGCGAGAGATTTGCTCACATTTATCGCTTCAGTTGCTCCATCAAAGATTAGTATCTTATCCGTGTCAGCAATCCTCGTTGCAAATTCGATCGCCGTTTGTAGATCCTTTGCAACTACTGCATGCTTCATAAACTCAATGTTTTGGGGATCTTTCTCGAATACTTCTGCCTGATGTTCGCCTACAACGATTGTAGGAATCATTTTAGCCCAGAAAACGCTTGGATACCCGCCCCAAGCATAATTTATTACCATCGCCTTAATCGCAGGATTTATCGGCGGGGTATCAGGAATCAAAGGCCTGTCATCTTTTCCATAAAATGCCTCAGTGTACCAAGTATAACCTGGTAAAGGATAATCCAAGTCAAAGATATCAACGCTTGCTGCTGAGAAATTCGCAAAAATCATACCTGCGGAGAATACATATGGAATAGGTGCTTGAAAATCTAAAACAACGATACATTCATCAATTTGACTAAGTAAACTCAGGATTTTTCCGTAATGGCTGAAATTTTGTATCGTTAATCTTTCATCTAAAGCAAAAAGGTCATTGTCAGCATCCACACCAGCAATTCCAGCGGGCGTTGGTTTTAGAAAAGTTGCAAAAGTCCACTTGTTCTGTACTAATTCGGAGTTGAAAATGGCTCGTGCAACAAAATTTGCACTTCTTGGTCCCAGGTTTTGGTGATAAGTAGATCTAGTTTCTATCCTTGCATAAGACATTCCAAATGGTTTTACAGCTTTATCGACATGTCTATGGAAGTGAATCTCTCTTACATCGCTATTATGCGCATGGACTATCCAGTCAGTGTCATAGCATCTTTTAAGGCCATATAACGTTCCAATCTCAGTTTCTATTGATATTCCTTCATCAATAGGAGAAACACCTTTCGCTTTTCCTTTGCCAAAGTACTCATCCAAACCAAATCTTCGTATATATTCGTCAGATTCTCTGAATCTCAAACCAACTCCACATCTAAGACGGATATTTTCTGAACCTGTTTTATCTGCAATAACATCTCTAATTGCTTTGAGCATTTCGGCATATGGTTCTCCCCCAGAAAGTAGGAATCCATGGTGGGATCCAAGTATATTAACAGAATTTTCAGGTTTTATCATACTCATATCTACATTTGCGAGTGCATTTACGGTTGCTTCTCTGACCGCCTTGATTCCTCTCTCGCTAGGATAGATACTTTCTGGTATGTCATGGAAAAACTCTCTTACTCTTACTGACGCGATGTTTTCTAATTCGCAGGTTCTAGTTTTGATGTGGTCTGGATCAGGTCCGTATCTAGATTGCTTAGGAGGAAGAGGTCTTACAGGCTTCTCTAATTTAACAGTCATCTTTAATCGCCACCTATTTCACATTATCTAACAGTTTCTTTAGCAGAACTTTATCCTCCTCAAAATAAAATCCTCTTGTCGAGTACTTTTGGATAACTTCTTCTGGGATATCCCATATTGTAGGAGTGATTCCATACCACTGCCAACCTTTCTCAACTTGCGTGGGTTCAATTCCAGCAGCTTTAAGGAGTCGAAGGATGGGTTCAATGCATTCAACTTTACACCCAGTCCTAACACCAGTTTTTCTTGAGATTTCTTCGGGTGAGGTTGCTCCTAACAAGATAGCTGCGGTTACTTCATTAGCTCTTGTTCCGGTACAGAAACATACTATCTGTTCTGGATGTATTTTTGCTGCAAAACAAAGTTCAGTTATCTCTTTTTCATCTACGGACATAGGATCAACTCCTATAGTCTTGGTCTCCTCTAATGTTTTCAATGCAACTGCTCCCTCAAAATCGCATCTCTCAACGCATGCTCCACATCCCATGCAAGTACTCAAATCAACAACTGCAAGTTTCTCTCTTTTCTCTCCAAAAACTTTGATAGATAACGTGGGACATACCTTTTCACAAATCTTGCAACCCGTACATATTTCAGAATTTACCTCAGCATACATGTTTACAATTCTCAAGCAACCTCCTCCGCAGAATTTTTTATATTCAAGAAGGATAACTCAACCTCAATTTTGAAAGAACTCATATATATTATAACATGCTTGAAATGGCGTTGCATTTTTTTCTGATAATTAAATTTGAAGGCTTATTGTCAGAAGTGAACAATTTAAGAGCAATAAAACCAACATCTATTTATGAGTCCTTCAAGAGTGAAAATATTAGTTATCGGCGGTGGGAAAGTCGGATATAACGCGCTTACATTTTGTAAGAAGAATAACTTTTCTGTTATAATCGTTGACAGTAACCCGCATTGCAAAGTTCGTTCGGAAGTAGATTTGATTGAAATTAACCATGATTTCGATAACATCAAAGAAGTTCAGGCGGGTCAATCAATATTATTTGTCATTAATGAAAGCCTAAATGAATTACCTAGTCTAATTCAAGAATTTAAGTTTGAATACATCATTCCTGCGATTCCAGTACATGTAATGGCGAAATTAACGTATGTTTACTTAAACCAAAAAAATATAGAGGTAAAACCATCGCCCGATTTAATTCACTTAATAAAGAGAAGAGTTAGTCCAAACTTAATTCACAGTTACGATGAAAAAGAAGCAATAATAGTTGCTAGTTTTATGCCTCTTGATCAAAAATGTTCTCCAAACTGCTGTGAATTTATGGAATGTCCAGTAACAGGGATTCAAAAATCAAAACCCTTGCATGGAATATTCAATGATGCATGTAAGGGATTTCCAGCAAAGATATTAGTCAGTGAACAATTAGAACCGAATTTGGGCGGTATTCCAGGACATTCGACTAAAGAATTGTTCAATTTTCTTGATCTTTTAAATGAAAAAATGATTATTGGAACTGCTTGTGTTTGTCATGGCATAATAAATGCGATCGAACTTCAAACTTCTTGAAAAATCACTGAACTTTCGATAACCGCTTCAGTTGCATGAAACTCTTGTTTGACGCAGTTAAAATAACACTACCCCATCTTTAGCTTGTCAAAGAGGCCTTTTCAGAAGTTTAAACTTAGATTTTGAATAAAAAATAATGAAAATATGTTTTAGTTCTGTTGTGCTTCACTTTAAATATCCACTTTTATTCTTCTACTCATATCATTAATCAATTGGTTCGAAAGCATCTTTATCGGCTCCGCACACAGGGCATAACCAGTCTTCTGGTAGGTCTTCAAAGGGTGTGCCAGCAGCTATACCTGAATCCGGATCTCCTTCTTCTGGATCATAAATATAACCACACACTGAACATTGGTATTTTTGCATGAATACTCCTCCATACGATTTTTTTTAATAAACTGTGTTTCATTCTATATTTAAGTAAATTACCTCACGCAAAAGCTTGTACAAACTTATCAATTGACGAGAAGCCCGTAATTTTTAGGAAAGTACACTTTTTAAGTCTTAGATAGTCGTTCAAAAAGAAAACTTTTTAAATTTTTCACAGAAATCTGAGGTCATGCATTCACTATTAGAAAAGATTTCAGAAATCTTGAAAAGCACTCGATTCCAATTATTCGTTATTACGTTTTTTTTCTATATTCAACTTATTACAGGGTTCCATTCAATAAATGAGAAATCTCGTTTTGCTTTAATATTAGCAATAGTTGAAGATCAGTCCTTTATAATTAATAAATATGCGTATCTTACCCAGTATGTTGATATCAGTCTTTATAATGGTAATTATTACTCTGATAAGGGCCCCGGGCTTGCCTTTATTGGCGTACCGTTTTATATCATTGGTAAATTTTTGATAAACCAGGGTTTCCTTCTTTTTGAAATTGCGTTTTACTTAATAATTCTGAGTGCTTTTGTTACTGCATTAAGCATTGTTCTAATCTATGATACCTGCATTAATATCTTTCAAATAAGTAAGAACGCATCAATCTTAGTGGGACTAATTTATGGATTTGGAACAATAGCATTATTCTACTCAAAATCCTTCTTTTCACATTCTTTTGCAGCATTTCTTCTTTTACTGAGTTTTTACTTCGGCATGAAAGCTATCAAATTCAATGAAAAAACAGAGACATATTTTTTTATATCTGGCCTTGCAATGGGCTTGTTAGCAACAATTGAATATTTTCCGTTTCTAGTAATAATTCCGTTAGCAATATATTTTGTTAAAAACAATGTAAAAAAGAATTTGATCTTTTTTATGTTTCCAATTATAGTAGTTTTGATTCTTCATGGTGTATACAATTATATTTGCTTTGAAAATCCGTTAACCCCTCCATATTACTATGAACAATCAGAGGATCATAGTACAATAGATTATTTTATCCAGACACCGATCTATATAGGACTCTTTGGACAGCTTTTTAGCATCTACAGAGGACTTTTTTTCTATTCCCCAATATTATTACTGACCTTCCATGGAACTTACAGGTTTATCAAAGTGTATAGAGCTGAATCAATCCTCTATTTAACTTCCTTTGCAATGATTTTATCAATTTATTCAATGAATGAATGGTGGGGAGGAAATTGTTATGGCCCCAGATACATTCTCGCAGTAATACCATTCATTACAATTCCAATTTCAGTCACAATTGAAGAATATAGGAATAATAAACTCTTTTGGGTTTTGTTTTCAATTTTGTTTGGTTTAAGCGTATTTAATATTTTCATTGGAACAATTACCTTTTCCCATACAGCATTTATCAGTCAAAATCCAATCATGACAAGTCTTCTTCTTGCCCTTGATGGAGAAGTCGATTATGGTCTGATAGGGAATCGTTATATTCCAAAAATATACGTAGTCTTTTCAGTAGTGTTAGTGGGTCATGATAAAATTCTCAATTTCTTTAAATTAATATTTCGAAAAGAAAATTGATAAAGGCTCCAATTACGAATGAAAAAGGTTGAAGGGTGACAGAAATGTGTGCAAATTATTCAAAGATCTTGGTTACTGGTGGAGCAGGCTTTATAGGTAGTCATATTGTTGAGACGTTAGCCAATAGAGGTCATGAAGTCATTGTTTTAGATAATCTTGAGCCTACAACACATGGCAAGAATGCGCTCCATCCCAGAAATATCGAACATTTAGAAGGAAAAATTGAGTTTATCCACAACGATGTTAGAAATGAGCAACTTTTATTGAAAATTATTCAAGATGTAGATGCCATATTTCATGAGGCTGCTGTAGGTGGTCTAGGCTTGAGTATGTACCAAATATATTCATGCATCGACCCTAATTGTGGCGGAACGGCTAAATTAATGGATTTACTTGTGAATAAGGAGCACAATGTGAAAAAAGTTGTATTAGCATCGTCTATGGCAGTTTATGGTGAAGGCACATATGATTGTGAAGAATGCGGCGTGATTTATCCCGAAATAAGACTTGAAAAACAATTAGTAGACAAAATCTGGGAAACCCAATGTCCTAATTGTGGAAAAACTGCCGTACCTTTGCCAACAAAAGAAAGTAAACCTCTAAATCCGGGAAGTATTTACTCAATTTCCAAGAGAACACAAGAGGAGATGTGTCTTCTTATAGGAAAATTATATGGCATTCCAACAGTAGCCTTACGATATTTTGTGACTTATGGACCGCGTCAGTCTATGAGAAACCCTTATTCTGGCGTATGCTCGATCTGGAGTTCCCGTTTATTCAATAATAAGCCTCCGATTATTTATGAAGATGGCCTGCAATCACGGGATTTCATTTTTGTCAAAGATATCGTCCAAGCAAACATTTTAGCACTAGACAAACACAATGGGGACTATCTTGCGATGAATGTAGGTACTGGAAGGCAGATAAAAATCTATAAATTAGCGCAGGAAATAATTCAAGCATATAATATGGATATCTCTCCCGAAGTTACCTATCGTTATCGAAAAGGTGATGTTCGGCATTTGTTTGCAGACATCTCATTAATAAAACAGAAGCTCGGATTTACACCAAAACATAGCTTAAAAGAGGGGATACAACAATTCGTGCCCTGGGCAAACGAAATGTTGAAAGCGGGAGAATTTGCGGATAACTTTGATGCAGCGCACAAAGAACTAGAAGAGAAAAAACTTCTATCTTAGAAAAAGGATGGGACTTATGAGACAGCTTTTGATGTTGACGGGAAACAATACTGCCGATTCATCCCAACTAGGTATCGAACTTCTTTTAGATGTTGAAAAAATCCCTTACAAACGAATATCATTCAATGAATTATCAAAAATAGATTCCTCTGACTGTTTGATCATACCTAAAATCGAACAGATGCCAGAATCAATTTTAAGCAAAATATTAACCCTAAAGCTGCCTATAGTAGGCAGCTTTACAGATCTCCCCAAAGATATTGAAGTAAACAATCATTTCTCCCATTTATTTGGTATTACAAACCTGAAACGTACATCTATTCATATAAAGGCAAAATTAGTATTTAAGAATGCAAAGATATACCACAGAATTCATAAGACGCTTAGCAATTTCAAAAAAAGCCATGAGATTTATCTACCAGAAGTCTCTTTCATAAAATGCAAGACACGAGACACAAACGTCACTGCAGATTTTAAGGTGGATCAGAGCTATCCAGGGATTATAAAAACTGGTAAAAGTACACTATTTTTGTTTGATATCGGTTCAGTAATTATAAAACTGTTTCACGAACTGTATGATCGAAAGAAGTCAACCTCAAGGAAAATAAATACAGGATATCTTTGGAATTTGTATAAAAATGCTCCAGTTTTTCTTAGACGTATAATATATCCCGCTTATTTAAATATTCAAATAATGAGAGCACCAAAGAATACTTTCACAACTGCATCCTTGATAGATATTACTGGCTGGACACTATTGGAAGTTTTAAAACTGCACATACAAGATGCTTTGGACGATTTTCTCCCAATGCTTTGGAGATGGCCCAATGGCTTAAGATGTGCCGTAACATTCACTCATGACGTGGAAGACACACATTTCGCTTGCACGGAGGGTATAAACAACTTCCTAGAACATCTTGATACGTATAATTTGAAATCGACATTTTATATGATTGCTAATTTTGCGGTAAAGTATTTTTCTAAAAACAAACTTAAAGAAATTCTGAAAAATGGGCATGTGATTGGATGCCATGGGTTAGAGCATGATGGGACATTTGATTTACTCAGTTCAGATATGAGAGCAGAACAAATCCGTAAGGCTAAGATGCTTTTAAGTAAACTTCTAGACAAAGATATACAACATTTTAGAGTTCCATGGCTTCAGAGAACCTCTGATTTATTGAAAATACTAGATGAGTGCGATTTCACATTTGATTCCTCTTTTATTGACGTAGATTGGTGGACACCACAGAAATATGGAACAGGAATTTCCTTTAATTTGCCGTTTCATCCGATTATTATGACCGAAGAAAATAAAATGAAGAAGTCGGATATATTGGAAATTCCAGTAACATGGCCTCTTGACATCCCACTTATCTATTGCACTACTTCATTAAGGTCTTCTTATCTAAAGATTGCTGAAAAAATCAGATGGATTCACGAGATTGGTGGTCTATACAATACCTTAATTCACAGTGGAGTTTGGGGTGATAAAGACCTT
>JBHLOP010000061.1:0-6278 GCA_048940375.1 Promethearchaeota archaeon
TCCCATACAATACTTGTTGTTCCATGCAAAAGCGAGTACTTTGAAAAGTTTGTAGGAGTTAGCATACTACTCTCAATGTGGATGTGTGAATCAAAAAACCCTGGTGTCACAACACCTTTCGTCTTTATAACAACCGTATCTTTTCCGACGATATCTTCAACTTCACCCACACGTACGATTTTATTGTTTGATATTCCTATATCTGCAGGATAAACCTCTTTAGTTATTGTATTTACGATCTCTGATCCTTTTATTACTAAATCAGCTTTCATCTCACCGATTGCTGTTTTTATGAGATTTTCTAACATTTTTTCCACCTTTGTCTTCTTTGGAGCGTTTTAATTATTATCAACTGTGCAATTAACGTACATTAGATGTATTTTAAACGGAGATATTTGTAGTTTGTTGTCAAATCGATACTTCAATACAAAAATAATGAGCACTACTTCTTCTTGATTTGCGAGAAATTTTTACCTTATAGAGTTTTTAGATTTCGAAACCAAAAGTTCTTAAAATATCTCTCCATAATGCTGATGATATCGATTGGTGGTGACTTTTATCAGAGAAAAGATCTCCTTCCTGCAAGCTAGCATGATCTCTTTATTTAAAAAAATTGGTTCAAAATCCACTTGGAATGACGATCGCGTTAAAATCTTCTTTATTGCACTTGTAATCTATCTTTTTTCTCTATCTGTTTTTCGAGCCTTTCACTCGGAGGATGAGTTCAGTTATTTCTACTTGACTTATTCTATTGTCGAAAACCGAAGTTTTATAATCGATCCTATTGCAGGACATCATTTAAGCAACACCGAAAACTTCGTGCAATATGATGGGAATTGGTATTCAAAGTATCCTCCTGGTTTGCCTTTTCTCGCAATTCCATTTTATCTTGTTGGAAGATTCATTTGGCAGTTAATGGGATTCAATGGATTCCCGTTGATTATTATGTGTTCAATTAGTAGTTTTTCTGCCGCATTTTCTCTTGTCATAGTATATGAGTTCTGTACGTTCTTCAAATTCAGTTATATAGCAAAAAGAGCAACAATTGTCACATATGGATTTGGAACAATAGCGTGGGTGTATGCGAAGACCTTTTTTTCACACTCTATTGCTACGCTTTTCATTTTATTGAGTTTATATTTATTCATTTCAATGACAAGAGATGAAAAAGAGGATTCAGTTTACATGAAGTCGTTACTATCTGGAATAGCAATAGGGCTTGCTACCCTCATTCGCTATACAAGTTTCCTTTTTGTATTTCCTTTGGTCTTTTATTTTATCCTAAAACCTATGTCTCTGAAAAAGGAGCGAGCAACACTTTTTATTTTCCCTCTCCTAATATTCATTCTACTTGCTGGGTGGTACAATTTCATTTGTTTTGATAGCCCCTTCATTACAGGCTATCATTTAAATCAATTGTATGGAAATGAAACGGAACGATTTACAACTCCTATTTACATAGGATTATGGGGTCTCCTTATTTCTCCGAAAAGGGGGTTGTTTATTTATTCGCCTGTTCTTTTGTTTAGCATTATCGGTATAAAAGAACTCTATACAGAAGTAAAAGAAGAGACAGTTCTCCTAATAAGTTCCTTTATGATACTGTTGTTGGTCTATTCTGCATGGTGGTATTGGCCTGGTGGTCTTTGTTATGGACCTCGTTTGCTGCATGAAGCTATTCCACTCTTCACAATTCCAATAGGAAAATCCATAGACTCATATAAAAATAAAAGGATATTTTGGATCGCCTTTATTGTGCTTCTATGCTTCAGTATTTATGCCCAGTTTGCTGCCGTAGTTACTGACTTCATAACCACAGATTATCCAACATCATTTAATGAAATCGGACTGGTTGCTGTATCACGGAGGTTATTCAATGGAGAATTCGATACCTTGCTTAGTAGACTTCTTGGTATATAAGGGCATTACAAATAAGTTTTTGCGACCTCATAAGATTTTTTTATATGAGATTGACCATTATTGACGACATCCATATGTCCTGGTGCTAAAAATTCAATGTCTAAATCTGCCAAACGTTTTAGGGAATTTATAAGATCCTTACTATTGCCTCCTGGAGGTAAATCAGTTCTTCCAAAACTTCCATGAGCGAAAACTGTGTCTCCCGAAAATAATATTCGCGCTTTTTTTTCGTAGAGACAGATACTTCCACAAGTATGCCCAGGTGTATGAAGCACTTCAAAAACAAATTCATCAAACTGAATAATATCGCCTTCCTGTAATCTTCTTGCTATCGGTGTTCCTTGTAACGGTAAAGAAAATATTGCTGCTGCTGTAGCTTCCTTATCTCCTTCTTCGACATAGTTTGCTTCGCTTTCGTGGATACTGACGTCTGCAGACGTTTTTTCTACTAATTCGTTCAGCCCGCCAATGTGGTCGACGTGTGAATGTGTTAGAATTATATTTTGAAGGCTTTCTAAAGAAATATTAGATTTTTTCATCGCATCAATAAGATTATGAGCGTATAAACCAGTATCGATTACCAGGTATGCATCTTGGCCTATTAAATAGACATTAGAAGTAAAACTCTCTGAAACTCGGAGTATCTTTATTTGAGGCATAATTTCGATAAGATCTGACAAATTAATACACATCTATGTACGAATTATAGTGAAAATTGACAAGTAAATAATGAATTTAATTCTTTTGGAAAAAAGCAAACGTTCGCGTCGCTTTCGTTCTTTAAAACATTTAGCTGGATCAAATCATCGTTGAACAAGAATTTTTCTAAAAATTTGAATATTTTTCCATCATAAAATGCTGTTAGAAAGCAATTAAAAGGAAACTTAAAAAAGGCGTTTTAAGAATAACATTTAGAACTAAAGTGCTAATGAAGGCCAAAAAAAGATTTTTCATTTTCTGAAAGTTTCTATACATGCAAGACTCAGCTTTTCGTAATCTTTGCTGCTTATCAGTTTGTATTCAAAGATTTCTTTTAGCCCATCATAGATTTTAGTTTCGATCTCTTTATCGTTTAAAAAATTGTTTTCAGTGCACACCGTATCAAAGATTCTCTGTAATTCTTTACGTTCTTCCAATGCCATTTCTAGACGTTGTTTAATAGCATCGAAAAAGTGCGGATCGATGCTAATTGGTATTTTTTTGCTCACAGGTTTATATTTTGAAAGTAAATGGCAGGGCGGGATCACAACAAACCGTACACCATCTACATCTTCTCTATTAACGAATTTAGTGACATAACACGGCATATAAGAAATAACAGCATGCTTTGTAAGAGCGGCAGGAATAGATCCTGAAGGAATTATGAACTTTTTCAAATCGCTAAGTTCATTAATTATTGATTGTCTCACAGATTCTATCATTTCTAAGAGTTTATCTCGTTTAGATTCCAGCATTTCAGTTGAAACGGATATTGAAGCACGTTTTTCTTCAAATTCCTTTTTTAAAAGTACAATACGTTCATTCTGCTCAGATACTAATTTGTTGTACTTAACAATGATATCATTAATTTCTTTTTGCAGGGAATATTGAAGTTTATCAAATTGTATTTCGATTTTATTAAGAGTATCTTCTGTGTTATGGAATGCTGCTTCAACACTGCTTAATAGAAGTCGTTTTCTTCGAATACTTTCAATAAAGGTTTCTGCAAAATCTTCTTCTGATTTAGAAGGGTTAGACTGTAAGATTTGCCCAGAATATTTTAGTAATGATCTGGTGCTTTCGCCCAAAATCTTTGTTTCCTTATGAAATGTATCGTATAGTTCATCAATTTTGCTTTGTGTGTTAAGTTTTTTACCTTCAATTTCATTTTCTCGTTGTACTACTATTTTTTCAATTGCCTTTTGTACTTCCTCTTTTATAATTGTAAGCTTACTTGAAAAATCATCTTCTATTTCTTGTAGTTTAGCATTAAGTTCTATTTTCCAATTATTAGTAGTTGTTATTAAAAGACTTTGAAGTTGCTCTAAACTTTGCGTAGCTTCTTGATTAAATTGAAAACACTCTTCAATTTTTGTTCCATGTATTATGGCCTGATTTTTGGAAAAAACAGAGCGAAGAGGTTCACTAAATATTTCAGAAGTTTCATAATACTGAATGGTTGGAAATATCTCTAAAATTGCTTCTAAAAGGTCTGGTTCAACCATTGCATCAAGTTTGAATTCCTTTTTGGACATTTGATTAAGTAAAACCTCAACTTTATCGAGAGCAAATATTGAATTTAACGCAGAAGTTTTCAAAATATCTTCAAAAGATGCGAGATTGATTGGAGTTGTAACAGTTTTGTTGTATGTAGTTAAAGAAAATCCATCAATGATTACAGGTCCTTGATTAGTATTAATAACCCAAAAAGGCCACAGGACTTTTGTTAGGTATTCAATTTTCTCATTACGTTTCTTGAATAATCTTCCTCCTCCCTTCTCTCTCAAGTCTTCAAATAACGCGAACATAAGAGCGATTTCTTTTTGAAAATTAGTGATCTCTTCACCGGTATTATCTACAAGGAAAGGGACTGCTATAATATGGCCCATTGTTTGTTCTTGAATCGTTTGAACAATTCGATCAACATCCGTTCCGAATTCCTTGAAGACACTTATCTCTCCATCGAAATTTACTAGAAGTGAGCCATATTTCTCTATGAATACGGTTTTAATCTCATCTAAAACAGTCTTAAATGTTCCAAGTTGCTTTTCATCATCTCGATCGATGCCCATTGCTAGAATAAGATCGTTCTCTTGTTCATAGGCGTAAAGAAATTTTAAGTTTTCCATATCTAAAACATGAATAGACTTTTCCCCTAATTCCTGCGTGAATGTAAAGATTGCAGATGTAAAACTGCTCAAGAGGTCATCATCTAGATTGAAAGATCTTTGAGTCCAACTAAATACATTTTGACCAGAGCTTTTTAAGATTAGAACATTATGAATTGGCATCGCATTGGAATCCTCGGAACACTCTAGTAAATATAAAAGCGCAATTCCTATTGCGAAAATGGGTAGCTGATTTGTTTCAATTGTTGACAAATAGTTGTTAATAACTATCGTACTAGTCCTTGTTTAATTTTTAAAAAATCCTTCTTAAAAATATTCTCAGTAAATTGTCCGCATACTTGTATATTTTACACCAGAAAGGAAATGGTAGCCCGGCCCAGATTTTCGCTCCTTTGTCATGTGGAGGTTTCGAACTGGGGTCCAAGGATCCAGAGTCCCTGATTTCCAAGATTTAGTGATGTTTCTCTTTGAAGTATACCCACTGAATCCGCTTGGCCACTACACTACCGGGCTAAACTATGGGGTTAGAATTTAACTAACGGAATGATCAATTTAACTTTATCGGTTTATGGTTCATTCATTTTTTGCTAAATAATTACTATGAATAAATGCGCCAATCAAAGCCGATAAAATGGCTGCAATAAATATTAGCGCAAATGCAATGAGATCCACTGTCTCATTTACTATAACTACGTTGAAGTTTATTGCAAAGCAAATAACACCCAAGATGGTTCCAGTAGTTAAGCCTCCATGAAGAGGTACAATTCTAGGAACTTCTAATATAAACATTCCAGAAAAGAACCCCGCAAAAAAGATTCCAGCGAATAGCAGAATATATGAAACGAGTGTGCTTGGGTCTGAAACATAAGTTCGAAAGCTCATAAAGAATATAAAAATTATGCTAGACATAGCCGCAGAAATTAGGCTGCCCATAATAAGCTTTTCAAAATAATAAGGTATTTCTTGTGTTTGTTGTGTCAAATTATTCCCACCTAAAACAGCATGGTAGTCTTAAATCTACTGAAATACTTCTGGAATTTTAGCTACAACGGTATCGATATCTGACCTAGAGATATTCAAATAGGTGACCATTCTAAATAGGTACTCTCCCATAAGAGAGACTTTTATTCCTTTATTCTCAAATTCCTTTGCTATTCCTGGAGCAGTCCATTTTGTTTTAGAAAGATCAGCGATGATAAGATTTGTCTCAACAGGTTTAAGTTGAATATTTGGTATTTTTGCTAATTCATTTGCGATTAATTTAGCATGCATATGATCCTCCGCCAGTCGATCTATCATGTTATGTAGGGCGTATATTCCTGGAGCTGCAATGATTCCTGCTTGCCTCATGCCTCCTCCTAGTATTTTGCGATTCTTACGTGCCTTATGAATGAATTCTTCTGTCCCTACGATTAGTGATCCTACAGGACAGCCTAATCCTTTACTTAAACACATTTGAACACTGTCAGCATTTTCGACCAACTTAGAAGCAGGAGTACCTGAAGCAACTGCGGCATTGAAAATTCGAGC
>JBHLOP010000061.1:6378-9710 GCA_048940375.1 Promethearchaeota archaeon
CCTGCTTCTTTTCCAAGTTTTTTAGCTGCCAGAGCTTCTAGTTCAATAACAGTAGGATCCTCGCGCCAAACATCATCTCCTAATTTTGCAGTTAGAATAGTTTCCAGCATTTCGCGAGATGGTAATGTAAAAGTATCAGAACGTAAATCTATTACCATTTTTATTTCATCTCATTTTATTTTATCTTATCAACTTCATTGAACTGTTCTAAGTGTTTCTAGTATTTGATTTATTGAAATAGGTCCCTTTCTTATGATTTCTGGTGGATCACTTGTCAAATCAAGGATCGTGGAAGGGAGCTTTTTTGGAAGAATGCCAATATCCAGATATAAATCTACCTTATTTCCTAATTGGTCAAAGGCATCTTGTATCGAGTATGTATCTGGTCGACCAGATACGTTTGCACTGGTTGCAGTGATCGGAACGCCTGCCCGTTCTACTAATGCAAGTGCAATACGATTGTCAGGCATTCGTATACCAATTGTTTCTTTTCCTCCACTTAAGAGATCCGAAATTGTTTCTCTTTTTCTTAAAACAAGAGTTAAAGGTCCAGGTAGAAAATGTTGCGCTAACTTTAAGGCTGATTTTGGTACAAAAGCATAGTCCTCTGCCATTTGTAAACTTGACACGACAATATGAATTGGTTTGTTAAGTGGTCTCTGTTTGAGTTGGAAGATCTTTGTGACCGCACGAACGTCAGTCACATTCGCACCTAAGCCATAAGAAGTATCTGTAGGGAATACTACCAGTTTTCCTTGTCGTATAAAATCTGCCGCTATGTGAATTTTACTAGATTCTATCGCCGTTTCACTTAGTTTGAGTATGATTGGAGATTGTGTAGAAATAGATCTTCCTCCTAAAAATTAAAATACCCTATATTTTGCAACCGACGTAAATCATTTTTTCCATTTATATTAACTTATAGGATACTACCATAATATCGAAATTTTTAAGTGATGCCTGAAAACAATATTTAGAGAATAGCCATGTCTACTAAAAAATTATGTGTACATTTTTCTGCTGCACAAGAAACGAACTCTTTCTATTGTCTTTTAAAACATGGTGTAATTCCAAATGAATATGCAGAGCATGTGTGTAAAGGGGGTATATCTCTTTCAGAGGCATGCATCAAGTCATATGAAATTGAGAAAGTAAGAAAGGCTATTGATGAGAACGTTACTATCAATAAACTGATTACTGTAGAAAATATGAACTCAGAAGCCCAAAAATTAGAAGATACTTCTTCAACTTCTGATGAGGAAGAGACAGATTTTCTCGAAGAATTATTACTAAAAGTTCCAAATGCTAAAAATCAACTTAAGAAGGTAACCAAAACAACTCCGCCATCACCAACTCCAGCGCTACCACCAACACGACCAAAACTAACTCCGCCTCCACCAAAATCAGAAAAAACGATAATAAAAACCAAGAATTACCATGACTATGCCAAAGAATACGAGTCAATGGCGTTAAAAATGCGCGATTCTGAACTCTATTCTGAGGCCACAATAGATATCTGCTGCGCGAGTTTGGCATGGATTCTTGCAGGTGAAATCCCCCAGGCTATTCAATCACTAAAGAATTTTGTAGATACACTGGACGCCCATATGAAAGAGCAAGTTATTTCACACCCTGCATTTTTGCTTTCAAGAGCCCTTATTGCAGCCGCTTATCATAAAGATCATGGAAAGTTCTACGAGGCTGAAGTTTATATGCGTGATCTATACTCAAAGCTGCAATACGGAGAAGACAAGGCATTTATTGCAGAATCTATTAAAAAAATTGAAGAGATGTTAAAAAATCAATGGTAACCAGATCCCTCGTTATTTTCGATTCGAGTTTTCTATTACTATTCCTAGATTTTAGTAGTTATTTCTAAACCGTCATTACCTACTGACACAAATCTGCTCTTGTATTTCTTAGACGAGCGAACAAAATCCAAATATTCTTTCATCGCTTCTGCAAAACTACCTGCATTGTCAGCAACTAGTACACTTCCTTTATGAAGTTTGTCTTCAATTAGTTTAAGGTATTTTATGTATTCTCTTTTGGTTGCATCAATGAAAACAAAATCAAATTTACCTTCAAGTTTTGGAAGGATTTTAAGGGCATCACCAATTAATACATCAATTTTTGGTTTTATTCTAGCCTTTTTAATGTTCTCTTTCGCTATTTTCGCCTCGTCTTCGTCGATTTCAATTGTGATTATTCTCGCTTCATTTTCTAGTTGTTTTGCTATTAAGATAGTCGAATAACCAATGAGTGCTCCAATTTCCAATACTCGCTTAGGTTTTATCTCTCGGAGAACATCCATCAAAACCCTGCCTTTTTCAGGTCCAACAATTGGAAGCGATTTTTTGTTGGCCAGTTCTTCAATAGAATTTAATACTTTATCAACTTGGTTCAAATTGATCACTAAAGACATTTAAGGAAATAGAAAATGCACAGAAACTATCCAAAGCAAGAAAGGGGGATGTTACCCGCTTTGGACACCTTCACGCATCGCTACGGGCTTGTGAAAGCAACGCGGCGGGTATTATTCCCCAACTGCAAATATATGCTGTCAAACTTATAAAAATATGGGATTATTTCATTCTGCTCTTTTTTCAAATCGATGACCTACATGATAATACAGCTTATCTTGCTAGTTAATTAGTTAAAGAGACCAGTAAGCAGAATGTACTTTCTTAACTTCTTTTACAAAATTTTTTGCTCGCATCAAGATAGATTCATCATTTATCCATGTTGGCAAAGGAACAGGCTCTTCTAGAGAAAGTTCAATATCTGATAGCCCTAATATTATAGATATCCATCCGTAAGGAAGTATAATCGGATTGTATCCACTTCCAATTAAAGTGATCCCTTTTGATCCTGAAATTTGCATAATTTCTCTATGAATCTCTCCCATCCTTCTTAGTCCATTCAGAGATACTCCTAAATCTGTCAATTTATCGGAGAAATGAGGATCTGAACCTCCGTTTCTAATAATTATCTCTGGTCTGAATTCTTTGACTAATGGTAAAACAATTTCTGAATAAGCTAGTTCATAGCAGGAATCGTTCCCATAAACTGGCATGGGGATGTTCACATTGTATCCTTCTCCATCTCCTCTACCTACTTCTCTTATATATCCTGTACCTGGGTAAAGTGTAGAAGGATTTTGGTGGATAGAAATGAATAATACATCTTGTGTCTCATAAAAAATATTCGCAGTTCCATCCCCATAATGAGCATCTGTATCTAAAATTAAGATTCGCTTTATTTTCTGCTTTTTGCGCAGGTATTCGGCACAAATAGCAACATCGTTCACGATGCAAAATCCGCCTCCTGAA
>JBHLOP010000062.1:0-8394 GCA_048940375.1 Promethearchaeota archaeon
ATAATTGTTAAACGACCTATAATTCAAGTTTTTAAATTATATCAAGTATGTGAAGATCATGGACAAGATCGTCGTTATAGACTTTGGTGGACAATACACGCACCTAATCGCTCGTAGAGTAAGGCAATTAGGCGTTTATTCCGAAATAAGTCCATACAAAGTTGAATTTGACGAAGACGAATATAAAGGAATCATTCTCTCAGGTGGACCAAGTAGTGTCTATTCATTAAACGCTCCAAAACTTGATGTCAGTAAATTCAAAATTCCTGTGCTTGGTATTTGCTATGGTCACCAGCTAATAGCTCAAGAACTTGGTGGTAAAGTCGATCCAAGTATGACGAGAGAATACGGAAAAACCGTACTTTATGTTGATAATAATAATACTCTTTTCAAAGACCTATCAGACAAAGAGATTGTATGGATGAGTCATGGAGATAAAGTAACAGACTTTAATGGATCAGTAGTTTACGCTCATACAGAAAACACTCCAATGGCAGCATATGGTTACAAGAATTTCTATGGGCTTCAGTTTCATCCTGAAGTACAACATACATTACATGGAATGCAGATTTTGTCAAATTTTGTGTTTGAAATCTGTAAATGCAAAAAAGAATGGTCTATGGGCGATTTCATCGAAAAATCAGTGAAAGAAATTAGAGATGTCGTCAAAGAAGATCGTGTTCTCATGGGAGTTTCAGGTGGAATCGACTCAACTGTTGCTGCTACACTTATTAATCGCGCTATTGGGGATAAATTGCACTGTATCTTTGTAGATCATGGTCTCTTAAGAAAGAATGAAGTAGAAGACGTAATGTCTTATTTAAAGTTTGAAAACTTAGAACAAATTGAAGCCAGTGAATTATTTCTACAACGACTTAGAGGGATAAAAGACCCTGAAGAAAAGAGGCATATCATCGCCAGTACCTTCATCGAGGTTTTTGAGAAAGCAGCAAAAGGACTTGAACAAAAGTATGGAAAGATTCGCTTTTTAGGACAGGGAACGATCTATTCCGATCGAATTGAAAGTGCAGATCCATCAGAAGAAGCTTCCCGTATCAAATCACATCACAATGTTGTTCTTCCAGACATGGAATTTGAATTATTAGAGCCTTTGAAGGAACTGTATAAAGATGAAGTTCGTGAAGTTGCACGCCAATTAAACTTGCCTTGGAAGCGTCATCCATTCCCTGGCCCTGGATTAGCTGCAAGAATCATAGGAGAGATAACAAAAGACAAAATCCGCATCTGTAGAGATGCTAGTCATATTGTTGAAGAAGAGTTGAAGAATGCTGGGGTCTATGATCAATGCTTTATGTGTTTTGCAGTGGTTGGAGATGATTTGGCTACAGGTGTGATGGGCGATGCACGTAACATTGGGCATATTGTCACAGTGAGAGTTATTCAAAGCGATGATATTATGACTGCAGACTGGATGAAATTACCTTATGAAGTGCTTGAGTGGATTTCAAATCGAATAACAAATGAGGTCAAAAATGTCACGTGGGTTACCTATGCTATTTCTTCTAAACCCCCAGCGTGCATGGAGCCTCAATAGACGCTGTTTAACGCCATTAAAAATCACCATCAAGTGATCTTGACTTTACCATTAGAGACTACCTGCTCTCTTTCAACTAGAAAAACAACTTTTTGAACCCAATACAACGACAAGGCAGTCGAGTTCTTTATTATTGATACAGGGGGATACTTTCGCTTTGACATCTGCGATATCACCTGGTTTTGCCCAGAAAATCCAATCAGATACTTCCATTGAAACATTCATTTTTAATGGAGGACTTATTAGAATATCTTCTGGATATGAATCATCAACTTTTCTTTGTTTCAAGTCTTCGGCGAAAAAGCTCTTACAATCCAAAATGACAACCAGGCAGTTAAGTTCTTTATTACCTATACATGGGGATACTTTAGCTTTTATTTCTGAAATATCGCCTGGTTTAGCCCATAACACCCAATCAGGCACTTCTATTACTGCATTCATTTCCAATGGAGAATTTAATGTACTATCTTCAGGAAATGATATATAACCTTTTTTTATTTTAGTATTGAGTGAATAAGGATCCTTCTCTAACTTGTTTCTGCATTTTGGACATACATCTATGATTTCACCAATCTCTTTGTCATATTGGCGTCCGACACCTGCTGGGCACAAGATATCTATTTTACATATTTTGCAATGATAACCCATGTTTTTTCCTGCAGAGTCTCTAGGAGTTGACTCAACAACGCATGAAAAACAATAATTTTTCAGGTCACATGTTATACCCATAGTCGGCAATTTCATCTTTTCGCTCGAATCTCCCTTGTGATCATTTCCAAAATAATGTAATAAGCTCTTAGTTTAAGATACTAATGGTAAACTTGAATTTCAAGAATTATAGTAGGTCTATCTGACTACTGTGAGGAAATAAAACCTCTTAGAGAGAGTTTTTGTCGGTTAGAAATGACAAGAAATAATCCAAGAGACAAGTTAAATAATATCTTAATGGAGAGAGGATCTCTAATCAAATCAGGATCATATCTAATGTAAATTTTTCACTGCAATAACCTATGTACTCCAAATTAGATGGAGGAAGCCCTCAGAGTAAGTTGAGAGAAGTTCACGATTGTCTAAAAAGTAATATTATTGAAAATGTTAGTTTAGTTAATCAGTAGGAAACCTCATCCGAAAGGGTGGGTAATTCAAGTAGAGAAGCAACTCTCAGAATTTAAAACCACTACCAGGCAGTTTAACTGTTTATTCCCAATACAGGGTGATACATTGGCTTTAACTTCTGCTATATCGCCTGGTTTGGCCCAAAAAACCCATTCAGGCACGTCCATTGTAGCATTCATAGGTATTGAACGACCAACTATGGCATCCGCTGGAAAAGTTTTATATCCTTTTAGCATCTTGTTGTTGAGATAAAAGGAGAATTTCTCCAGTTTTCTTCCGCATTTTATGCACACATCTAAGATCTCGCCACTCTTTTCGTCATATTGATGTGCAATACCAGCAGGACATAGTATCTCCATATTGCATGGTTTGCAACGATAACCTAAATTTCGTCCTGAAGAGTCTTTGGGGGCTGAATTAACCACACATGTAAAACAATAGTTTTTCAGGTCACATGCTACGCCATTCGTTGTAAATTTTGGCGTTTTTGATGTTTTAAATTCATTCTCTGCTACCTTTCGTGATATTTGTGTGTAGAGCATCAAATTAAAAAGAATGATTACAGATGAAAATGCTATTAGTTGTATCAAATTGCTTCCCTCACCATCACTATAGAGCTTTTTCCTTAAAATACTTAGAGATTTTAACATCACTGAGAGTACACAATTATTGATGCTAAAGTCCTTTTCTATCATTGGAGTCAATCGAAATCCTTTCCAAAATTATCTATAGATGTTAAAACTTTTCATCCAAAACAATCAATTTAAAAGTAGTTTATTCAGAACAAAAAAGAGGAGGGAAAGTTAAATTGGAATTAAACGAGTTAGTTAAGAAATTAGATGATGATGCTCAAAAGATGCAATCTGATGACAAAACGGTTTACATAATAAACGAGAGTTTACAAACTGGACACAGAGAAGGAATCTACAAGTTTTCATTTGAAGCCCATAAAAAAGAAGGTTCTTTAGCATCGATACCAATGGGAAGAGATTTCTTTCGGGACGAAATAAAAGGAATGACCAGCCCAGAATTACTGAAAAAAACTCCAAGATTCACTTTAGAACCAATATATGACGAGATGATCGCAAATAAACTCGCAATCATAATAAAAAATTGGGCTGAAACTATTCCTCTCGGCTTCATAGACACTTTAGGGAGCACATTAGATCTTCCAAGAGATGTATCTTTGATCTCTGCAATGATAATACAAGATGTCGAGATAAAACTAAAAATCGAGTCTGTAAGAATTAGAGGTAAAATCTAGCTTAGTATTTTTCTTGTTGCTAATTTTTCGTAAGACAATGAATAACGATTAACTATTTTATATATATTTGAGAAGAAGAAGGCAATAATTTGCGGAGAGTTTTCTCATAACGTTAATAATACACGAATAAGCACATATGTAATATTAGTATACACGCGCGTCTGTGAAAAAAATTGATCTCTATCTTGTACTTAATGGTCTTAAATCTATTTTAAAGAAGTTTCTGAATCTTACGCTTCGTTGATAATTAGCAACTGAACATATGAGTCTAAGAGACGACTTAACAACCAGAACGTAACAGAAAAAACCAAAGAAAATAAGTGAGGACAATGATGACACAATCAATAATAAATAACCTTGTGGATCAAGATGTACCTAAATTCAGACAATTTATTTTTAAGATCATTGCAGTCGGAGATGGGACAGCTGGTAAGACGAGTCTCATTAGACGATACGTTCATGAAGAATTCGATTCGAAATACATTAAAACTATCGGAGTATCTCATGCATTAAAGAGACTTTGTCTAAACGATACGGAAATAACTATGACGATCTGGGATACAGGTGGGCAAGAATTATTCAATTGTATAAGACCTCAATACTATAGAGGAGCTCACGGAGTGCTATGCGTCTTTGATACCACCAACCAAGAAAGCTTTGACCATCTTGATAAATGGTTAGCTGAATTAGATTTTAATTGTGGAAACGTCCCAAAAATCATTATCGGCAATAAAATTGACTTAACAGATGAGCGGGTCATTTCTACTGAAGCGGGAGAGAAATATGCGCTTCAAAATTTTGTAAGTTATTCTGAAACCTCAGCAAAAACTGGTGAAAATGTAGCTGAGGTCATGGAAGAGCTCGCTAAATTGATTATCTCAAGAAGCAATAAATTTAGAGCAGCACGTGCAAAGAAATAGATTTGATTCCATAATAATGATATCATTATTCTCGCGGATTATAAGTGAATTTCCGTTGTTATTTAGAAATCGTCCAAAACGATCTTAAACCTTCCGTTAGTCAAGAGGGATTTGATGACACATTATATTTTCAAGGCTATTGCAATAGGTGATGGAGGAGTTGGAAAGACGAGTATAATAAGGCGATATGTTCACAACCAATTTGATGAAAAATATAAGAAAACGATTGGAGTCGCACACGCTGTGAAGAGAATAAATATTAAAGATACACAGATAACACTTACTCTATGGGACACAGGTGGGCAAGAACTATTCGACTGTGTTAGACCACAGTATTACAGAGGTTCAAATGGCGTGCTGGTTGTCTATGATGTAACAAATAGAGAGAGTTTTGAGCATCTTGATAAATGGCTTAAAGACCTTTATGATCAATGTGGAAATATTCCAATAATACTTGTTGCCAACAAAATCGACTTAACAAATGAGAAGGTCATTCCTCGAGAAGAGGGAGAACGTTATGCGCTTAAGAAAAATTTAACATTTTATGAAACTTCCGCAAAAACGGGTAAAATGATTGTCGACGTTTTAGAAGAACTCGCTAGATTAATGCTCGAAGTAACTAAAAAGTCAGAGGCTAAAAGAAATCAATAACATCTTACGGATATCCATAGGCATTAACTCGGGAGATTAGGCTTTTTTTATTACGTTTTGGATCTACTAGTCATCTTAAAGCTGTAATAACACTAATCTATTCATTATATTGCGGATAGTTTTACTAGAATACTTAAATTAAACTAAAAATATATAATAATTTTACAGCATGAAAATCTTATTTGTTTTTTTAAAACCTAAAGAATGTTCTAGACTATGTCCTCTTGATTGAAAGGGATCTTAATGGCTCAGTTTATATTTAAAATCATCGCAATTGGCGATGGAACAGTAGGAAAGACGAGTATAATTAGACGTTACGTTCATAAAGAATTCGATCCAAAATATGTTAAAACTATTGGCGTTGCACACGCTCTACAGAGAGTTTTTATCGGAGATGACGAGGTAACACTTACGATATGGGACACTGGAGGGCAAGAATTATTTGATTGTGTGAGACCACAGTATTACAGGGGAGCCAGTGGAGGATTGATTATTTATGACGTGACTAACAAAGAAAGTTTTGACCATCTTGATAAATGGTTTAATGACATTAATAACCAATGCGGTGGGATATCTCTCATCGTTATTGGTAATAAAATAGATCTAGAAGCGGATCGAGTTATCTCTACAGAAGAGGGAGAACAATACGCATTCCAAAAAGGCGTAAAGTTTTTCGAAACCTCAGCAAAGACAGGCACAAATGTGATTGATGTCATGGAAGAACTCGCTAAATTGATTTTTTTGGAGAGGAAAGACAAGAAATCGAAGAAAATGAAAAAAAAAGTTGAGAAAACAACCTAAAGGAAATGTTTTTTACATTAAGACTGTCACAATTGGAATTAGATTCAACTCACATTTTCAGTGGCGAGTTATTAGAATCTTAAACACGAAAAACAACATTATGATGCTCTAATTCTTCAAGAATTTCTAAAACTTGTTTAGGGGTAATATCTAAAACTATGTTTTCCTTTATAGCATCGACAAAATCATTTACAGTGTAACCTTGATCTAAATTGAGAAGGATTGCTTGAACTTCCGTTGTCATGCTGATATTTAAACCCATGTTTTTGATCTTATCAAGGATATTTTCTGTGTTATATCCATCCATTGTATTTATTTTGAAAACAATGTTGTATTTTTTTTCTTCTTCCTTTTTTTTCAAAAATTCTGAGAAGCGACTACATAGCACCATTTTATAACAATTACAAAAAGACTCCCGATAATCGTCAGTAATCTTCTTAAAATCGGTTATACACTTAAAATTAAATAATGTTTTTTTTAAATACAGACATGGTAGATGTAAGAGAAGTTCAGTAAACTGTGGTGTGAGTTCTTTGTACATGGTTACATCTAATTTTTCCTGGTTAAGAATCTCTTTGTATTGATGTAACAATTGTTTAATTGTTTCTATAAATTGCTGGATAAATTCTTTTGGTTCATCTCCATCAACAAGTGTAGCAATAAAAGTGGATTCGTTTAGGGGTGTATAGATTAATTTTAAATTGTGGAAATTGATAGAATCCATCGAGTCTAAAAGTTTTTGGCTTAATGATTGAATCGCATCGAGAAAACTTGAAAATAAAATCGGGTCAACTTCAACTGTGCCGATTTTAAAGTTAAAAACGCAAACACCATTCTTAACCAAATAAACAGCGCGTATCATGTGGATTCAACTTCACTCAATAAAAGTTTTGAGTATTTGTATTAAACAATCATTTACAGAATTATTAATTATCGAACAGGTTTTAGAATCATTCATGCCAGTCAAAGTAATGCCCCCTAGTCTCTCAGAGAAATAACTCTTACATGAAATAAAAAATTTTCGAACAAGTATGTCAAACTTCAAAAATAGTCGCAAAATAATTCAAATTATTAAACAAGTATGTCAAATTCTAAATACGCAGTAAGAGTTTCCGGCTACGTGCATATCTAAGATAAATAACTGCAACAACGACAAGGGAATAACTTAAAAGCCATAGGAGATCAACAGGATGATAAGTAACATAGCTTTCTTCCCACAGGATAATACTGAACCACGAATCTGCAAAAACGTCTATTAGAAAAGACAGAGCAAGAATAAACCACGCCCAAGATATCTTTGCCCCTCTAAATCTCAAGAGAACAAGCAATGCAAATAAGAAGAGTATTATATCCGTTATTGGGTAAATAATACTAGTAACTTTTTCTGAAAAGGCGAAGTCTTCACCGACAGGATATGTAGCGATAGGCCATATTACAAAAAGTATAATGCCAAGAATACATGCTACAGAAATAATACAATAGGAAACGAGAAGTTTTTTTGTTAACTTAGGCTTAATTAGTTGATTTGTTTTGAAAAGTGCTACGTATAAAGGAACGAAGCCAGCAAGCCATAGAATATCGGCGAAACTAGGATAAGGAGTATCAATACCTAAGAGTACTTCAAAATAAAACCATCCAAACTCGCCAAGAGCCCAAAATAAATTACATAACGCAATCAGAAGCCAAATCTTGCCATTCAAAGTCTTATAGCCGTAGATCTTAAAGCTCGCAAACAATGATCCAATCGTCGCACCTATGCCAAATAATACAGGCACTATATCTGTAAAAAATATTCCACCCTCGAATTCGGGAATAAATTGAGTTAAATATACAATCGTTACCAATAGTAAACTACCAATAACAACTGCAATTAATCCAATGAGTTCTACTGTTATTTTGGATATAGTAAAAATGCTTTTTTCTTCCTTAAATGGTGTCATTGACAATCTCCTTATGTAAAATTTTAAAAACTCGCTTATAATTTTTCCGATTAATCTTTTGAAATCATTGTCCTGTTTGTATTCTTAGAGAACTAATGCGATATCTGTTTATTCGTTCTTTCTGGGTCTTAGATATCGTATAGTGAA
>JBHLOP010000062.1:8494-9709 GCA_048940375.1 Promethearchaeota archaeon
AAGGATTATCTGGCTCAGATAAATGCAAATAAAATATCAAAATTCTCCATATTGTTATATAGAATATAAGCATAACCCACAAAAGGCAGTTATTAGATAGAAATAAATCAGGACCTCTCTAGTTCCCCCCCAAGAATATTGGAACTTTTCTGGTGGGCGGGCTGTCTACCAGGAGTTCCGTTCCGATCTTTTGGAAAATAGAAAAGTGCAAATCTACTTATCTTGAGAGAGGAAGTTTCTAGCTAATAAAACTTAAATAAACAAAAAGTTGTAAGAATATCATATCTGCAAAAGAGAGGATGTTTTATGGCGCACAAAAAAATTTTAATGAAGCAGAAAAAAAATATTGCATTGATTGCTCACGATGAAAGAAAACAGGATCTATTAGACTGGGTGAAATTCAATAAAGATACTCTAAGTCAGCATAATTTATTTGGGACTGGAACAACAGGATCACTTATCTCACAGAAAATTGGACTTAATGTTACAAGATTTCAAAGTGGCCCTCTAGGCGGCGACCAACAGGTCGGTGCAAAAATTACAGAAGGAAAAATTGATTTTCTTATCTTCTTTTGGGATCCGCTTGAATCCCATCCTCATGACCCTGATGTCAAAGCTCTTTTACGAATAGCTGTTGTTTGGAATATTCCTATAGCATGTAATAGGGCTACAGCCGATTTTATGATCTCGTCGCATCTTTTATCAACAGAATACGAACGAATGGTGATTGATTACGAGAAAAGATACAAGAAGGATCTCTCCACCTAATCTGCAAAATTTATTCATTTTTCGGGATTGTTCCGCTCGATCCTTAAATTGTGTCTTTCATATAATAAACTACAAGCTATCTTCAAGAACAATAGTGAACAATTTCCTTGATTTTTTTGAGCTTTGGAAGTAATTAACACCTATTTGCACAAAGTATAACTTTTATAAAGAATTCTAAACTTTTTTAAATTATAAAACTTTCTATAGCATAGTGAATATTGATTAAGCTCACAGTAGATAACAGATTATGTCATTATAGATCATTATATTCAAATTTCGAAAAGGTGATATTATGGCAAAAGGAGAAATTGAGCAACCATCTGTTGAAGGTATGGTGTCCGTTTCTGTTGAAGAAAAAATGGAAAGCATTCTTACAGAAACTCGGGTATTTAACCCTGACGATTTGAACACCAAATTCGCCAAAACAGGTATTTCAATGAGCGAATA
>JBHLOP010000063.1:0-9694 GCA_048940375.1 Promethearchaeota archaeon
TATGTGCCAATTTCAATGCCTTTTTGAGATCTGTAATTAAAATCACTTAATGAATACTTGGTGAATAATGTTGGATACCTCTTCAGAAAGTGCTAATATCCCTGAACACAGAATAGGAATTTTTATCTGTCAATGTGGAGGTAATATTTCCAACGTCGTTGATGTAGAAGAAGTAAGTAAAGTTGCCAGTACTTGGAAACATGTTTTAACTTCACAAACTAATCCATTCACATGTTCAAAACCTTCTCAAGAGATAATAACTGAGAACATAAAGGAAATGAAATTAAATAGAGTCATAATCGCCTCTTGTAGCCCGCGATTGCATTTAATAACCTTTCAAAGTATGCTCGAACGGGCAGGCTTGAATCCTTACCTGTTGGAATTTGTTAACATCAGAGAACAGTGTTCTTGGGTTCATGGGCCACAAATGAGTGAAGAAGCTACGCAAAAAGCCATAAGTTTACTAAGAGGAGGCTATGAGAGAAGCCTTGAACTCGAACCTTTGGAAGTTATAACAGAACCTACATCAAATAACGTTCTGGTCATTGGCGGTGGAATCGCCGGCATGATGACAGCATTAGAATTAGGTAATATGGGATTCAAAGTACACTTAGTTGAGAGACAACCGAGTATTGGAGGAAATATGGCAAAATTAACTAAGGTTTTTCCAACTCTTGATTGTGCCCAATGTATTCTTACTCCACGAATGGCCGAAGTCGAACGAAACGAAAATGTCGCATTATTGACTTATTCTGAAGTTCAGGACATTGATGGACGCCCAGGAAATTATGATATTAAGGTTTTTGTTAAACCTCGAGGCGTAGATCTTGAAAAGTGCACAGGCTGTGGAGATTGTGCCGTCATCTGCCCTATTAAGTGTTTAAATGAATTTGAAGAAGAATTATTGTCTAAAAGAAGTGCTGCGTACATCCCGTTTCCGCAGGTAGTGCCTTTTGTTTTCACAATAGATGAGAATCATTGCCTTTATCATAAATATGGAATTTGCCGAATATGCGAGAAAATCTGCCCTGCAGACGCTATAAATTTAGATAAAGAAGGGCAAACCCTAGATCTTAGAGTTGGTAGTATAGTTGTTGCTACAGGATACAAAGCATATGACGCTCGCAAAATAGAAGAATATGGATATGGGATTTATCCTGATGTAATAACTATGTTACAACTGGAGAGGCTAACATCACTCTTCGGACCTACAAAAGGTCATGTAAAGCGACTTAGTGATGGTAAAACTGCGAAAAAAATAGCTATTCTTTTATGTGCAGGGTCCAGAGATAAGAATAAGTATATTCCATATTGTAGTAGAATTTGCTGCATGTATTCTATCAAACAGGCAACTCTATTAAAAGAATACTATGAAGGTCTTGATGTATGGGTCTTTTATACTGACATCAGGGCCACGGGGCGCGGTTATGAAGAACTTTATTGGCGAGCGGAAGAAGAAGGCGTTAGATTTATTCGAGGTAAAGTTTCTGAAGTTTGGCAAGATAGAAAAAGTGGCAGGGTTATGATTAGGGCAGAAGACACACTTACTCAGAATGTAATTGAAGAACCATTTGATTTAGTTGCTTTGGCTACTCCGATGGTTCCATCTGAAGGACTTGATGAACTAGCAGGCATGATGGGGATTCCACTTGGCGCTGACGGGTTCATTCAAGAGAAGCATGTTAAACTTAATCCAGTGGATTCACTTCAGACGGGAATATTCACGTGCGGATGTTCAATTGGTCCAAAAGATGTTAGAGATACAGTTTCCGATGCTTTAGGTTCAGCAGCACGCGTTTCTTCATTTCTATCTAAAGGATATATTGTGACTTCACCTGAAAAAGCCGTAGTCGACATTTCTAAATGTACTGGCTGCGAAGTCTGTGTGGAGATCTGCCCTTCCAATGCAATAGATATGATCGACGGAAAGGCAAAAGTTGATCCTCTTCTATGTATTGAATGTGGTGCTTGTGTTCCAGAATGCCCAGAGTATGCAATCGAATTTAAGAACTTCACCGAAAAACAAATTATCGCTACACTGAAAGGATTACTTCAGAATAAAGGTCCTGATGAAACGAGAATAATAGCATTTGTTGACAAAACTATTGGTTATACCGGATTAGATTTCGTAGGACAAGATAGACAGAGTTATCCATTCGAGATTAGGGCAATCCGGATTCCATCTACGGCGCTTCTTGGTTTAAAACACATTATTTATGCATTTGGATTAGGGGCTGACGGTATCGTAGTCATCGAAGGAGACGCAAGCAGAGAAAAGTTCACAAAGAAGAAAATTGAAGAGATTGTCGAAGATTTAGAAGATCTGGACATAGAGGGCTCAAGAATTTATTATAGTACAGTAGAACTCCCTGCATATAAGAAAATAGCTAATATTTTTGAAACTCAAACAAAAATGATCAATGAACTTGATCCAATTCCGGAAAAAATCCGTGAACTACTATTGGAAAGCATCAAAACCAAAAAAACAGCCTGAATATTTGGTTAATATAAGTTTCTTTAGTTTTGAAGATCTAAAACATTTTATATTACAACCATTCTTTAACTCTCTGCACGTTTGATTTTAATCACTCCGTCTGGAGGTTTTTAATTGGATATAATTGTTTGTGTAAAACACGTCCCAGATGTAACTGGTGCTGAGATCACAATTAAAGATAATAAAATAGTAACCGATGATCTTCCATTCGAAATCAATGAATGGGATGAATATGCAATTGAAGAGGCTATCCTAATTAAAGAACGACTTGGAAGTGGAACAGTCACTGCAATTACTATAGGTAATAAAGAAGCAGAGGCTACTTTAAGAAGATGCTTAGCTAAGGGCGCTGACAAAGCAATCAGAGTTCACGATGATGCATTTGAAGGATCTGATGCCTATGCTATCGCAAAAATTCTTTATAATACAATTAAGGATATGCCATTCGATTTGGTATTTACTGGCTTACAAACTAATGATGAAGGATATGGCCAAGTGGGAGGAATTCTCTCAGAATTTCTGGAAATTCCACATGCGAGCCTAGTAAAGAAGATAGAAATAAAGGAGAAACTAATAGAGGTTAATCGAGAACTTGAGGGCGGTTTAGAAGAGGTTCTGGAACTGCAATTACCTGCATTACTTACGATTCAAACTGGAATCAATGAACCAAGATATGTTTCTATTATGGGTATACGTAAAGCTAAAAAGAAAGAATTACAGGTTCTTGGCTTAAACGATTTAGGGTTAACTCCGGACGAAGTCGGGATCTCTGGGTCTTGGCTTCAAATAGAGGAGTTGTCCATTCCAAAACCTACGAAGCAAGTTGTCATTCTGGATGATGCTACAAAACTTGCTGAGATCTTACGAGCACGGGGGTTGGTTTAAATGAGAAATATCTTTGTATTAGTGGAACACAGGCAAGGAGAGATTAGAGATATCACCTTCGAAATGTTAAGCAAGTGTAATGAAATTGCCAAAGAGATTAATGTTCAAATAATTGCTTTACTTCTTGGAAATGACGTTGAACGATTTTTAGACCCCCTTAAGGAATATGCAGATACAATTATGGTTGTGAAAGATGAGAGACTTGAATTTTTCAATTCTAAAATGTATCAAGCAGTATTAACTCATCTAATCAACGAACATAAGCCTCTTTTAACCATGATTGGTCATACATCATATGGCATTGATTTAGCCCCAGGTTTAGCCGTTAAATTGCAAATCCCATTAGCTACTGATTGTGCAGATTTTGCTGTTGAGGATGACCAGCTAAAAATAGTTCGTCAAATGTATGTTGGTAAAGTGAATGTCAAGGCTACTCTCAAAAAAGCAGAAAGTTATCTTATAACTATTCGTCCTGCATCCTTTGAAGCTAAAGAATCAGAAACAAAGGAGAGTAAAGTTATCAATTTAGAATCACCGTTAAAAGAAGAGCCAATTGACAAGCGATTTATCAAATATGTCGAACCAGAGGTTAGTGACGTAGACATTACCGCAAGCGACATACTTGTTTCTATTGGACGCGGAATCAAAGAGGATAAGAATATTCCGGTAATCGAAGAACTTGCTACTGCGTTGGGAGGTGTTCTCTCTTGTTCTAGACCTATTGTCGATAAAGGCTGGCTCGATAAAGGTCGCCAAGTTGGCACTTCCGGCAAGACAGTAAAACCTAAGTTATATCTTGCACTTGGTATTAGTGGCGCTTTTCAGCACGCGGCTGGCATGAAAGATTCTGAACTTGTGGTCGCTATTAATAAAGATGCAAATGCTCCTATCTTCAATGTTTCTGATTTTGGTATCGTGGATGATTTATTCAAAGTTGTTCCTGAATTGACACAAAAAATAAACGAAATGAAAAGCATGTAATCAACTTGGGATGTAGCTCATAGGATCCCAAGTTCCTTATGCTTATTATAGATATCTTCGGCCAGTCGTTCAATTTCCTTATAATCCGCTTCCCTTGGTTTCCCATTAATCACAACAGGGGGTAAAACTTCCACTTTTAAGTTTCCAATCATACCCGCAATTTGCTCTACCATTTGTCCTTTCCATCCATAGGATCCAACAATCGAAGCAAACTTTGCCTTCGGTCTTATCGCATTTGCTAAAATCGCTGCATATGCGACAACGGGATGTGGTCCCCCTAACACAGTCGGAGATCCAATCACGATTGTAGCAACATCCACTAACCCCATTGCCAACTCACCGATGTCAGTTCGAGTAATCCGATAGGGTTTTACTGTTATGCCCCTTTCAATCAGTTCGTCTACTAAAGCTAGCACTAATTTTTCTGTAGATCCATACATGGAAATATAGGGAATAGCCACTTCGTTTTTGACTTCATCCGACGTCCAATCTTTGTATGCGTCAAGAATAATTGAAGGATTTGATTGTAACGGTCCATGGCTTGGCGCAATAATCTCAATCTCATAATCTTCGAGTTTTTTCAAATGCTTTTGAATTAATTTTCGAAACGGCATCATTATTTCAGCATAATAGCGTTTCGCTGCTGAAAGAAATTTAGCGTTATCGTTGACATAGAGTTCGCTGGTTGCTAAATGCGACCCAAAAAAATCGCACGGGAACAATATCTTTTTTTCCGGGATATAGGTTAACATGGTTTCGGGCCAATGAACCCAAGGTGTCATCAAGAATTGTAATGTTATATCCCCCAGATCCAAAATATCGCCATCATCTATTACCATAATTCTCTCTTCGGGAATATGCATTAACGCCATTATTATTTCTTTGCATTTCTGATTCGTTACCGCCTTTAATTCTGGATAGTTTTCAAGCAATTGTGGTAACGACCCTGCATGATCTCCCTCTGCGTGATTTATAATTACATAATCTAAGTGAGTTAAGTTCATTTGTTTCAAGTTTTTAAACAGTTCTTCAAAGAATATCGGTTCCACGGTATCAATTAGCGCAATTTTTTCCTTTCCTTTGATAATATAGGCATTATAACTGGTTCCATCCGGTAAAGGTATCAATTCATCAAATAAACGTCGATCCCAGTCTTTTACCCCCACACTGTAAATTTCATCCATAATTTTTTGTATCATTTTCTTCACCTTTTTAATTAGATATTCCTATATTGATGTTAACATTTTAAAAAAACTATTACACTAAAGTCCCTAAATACGAAGTGGTGGTTATTTTGGATTTTGAATTGACAACGGATCAGAATGATATCCGCAAAGCGGTTAGAGAATGGGCAGAAAAAGAATTTACAAGCGAAATTGCACTGCAATGCGATAAAAACGAACATTTTCCGCATGAATTGCATAAGATGGCAGCTGAACTGGGGTTTATAGGGATACACTTTCCTGAGCAGTACGGCGGAGGAGGATTCGGGACTCTTGAGAACTGTATTTATGTAGAAGAGATCTGCCGAGTTGATTCGGGTCTAGGTGCTGCACTGTTACTTGCAGACTTTGCAAGCGAGTTAATTTTAAACAATGGAACTGAAGAACAAAAACAGAAATACCTCCAAAAAGTTGCTTCGGGAGAATTTATTTCAGCTGGTGCGTTTACCGAGCCTGAACACGGGAGTGACATTACCAAAATGGATACAACTGCTGTAAAAAGCGGCGATGAATGGGAGATCAATGGAAATAAGACCCTAATTTCTAATGCTACAATTGCTGATTTTTACACCGTTCTATGCCAGACTGACACAGAGGTTTCTCCTAGTTACAGAGGACAATCCCTTATCATAGTAGAGAAAGATGCTGATGGTTTGGATATAACTACATTCAAAGATAAATTAGGATGCCGAAGTGCACCTACTGGAGATCTTTCATTTAGTAATGTTCGTGTTCCTGAAGAAAACCTCGTTGGTGAGTTGAATAAAGGCTTCTATCATAGCTTAGAGTTCTTTAACGAATCGAGAATAGAGATCGCCGCACAAGGAGTTGGAACCGCTCAAGGTGCATTTGAACGTGCTTTTAACTATGCAAAGGAACGGAAAGCCTTTGGTGAACCAATTATTACCGGATTTCAAGCAGTCAGCCACAAATTAGCAGATATGGCCATCAAAATTGAATCCGCTCGCTTGCTCACTTATAAGGCTGCATGGTTAGCTGATCAAAGACAAATCGATCCTGCTATTTCTTCAATGGCTAAGGCTCATGCAGGCAGAATAGCTGTTGAGGTGGCTGATGAGTCTATACAGATTCTCGGTGGCGCCGGGTATATTGCAGAAAACGAAGTAGAGAGATTTTATAGAGATGCCAAACTCATAGAAATTTATGAGGGCACTAGAGAGATCCAAAAAAACACTATTGTTAGGTCTCTGATCAAAAAGGGTGTTAAAAGTTAAAAATAAGATTCCAAAGTACAGAATTGAAATATGAAGGAGGGGGCTTTTTGTATTTTAAACTCACAACAGATCAATTGGATATCAAAAAAGCTGTAAGAGAATGGGCCGAGAATGAATTTACAAAAGAACTTGCTCTAGAATGCGATAAGAAAGAAGAATTTCCCAAAGAACTTCATAAAAAAGCAGCGAAGCTTGGTTTTATTGGAATACATTTTCCAGAGACTTATGGGGGAGGTGGATTCGGAACTCTTGAGAACTGTCTTTATGTAGAAGAGATATGTCGAGTCGATTCAGGTCTAGGCATCGCGATTTCCCTCTCAGATCTTGCTTCCGAGTTAATTCTAAACAACGGATCAGAAAAGCTAAAGCAAAAATGTATTCCCCGCGTGGCTAATGGAGAATCTATTTCCGCAGTTGCACTTACAGAACCTGAGCATGGAAGTGACATCACAATAATGGATACAACTGCTGTAAAAAGTGGTGATGAATGGGAAATTAATGGCTGTAAGACACTTATTTCCAACGTAACGATTGCTGATTTTTATTTCGTGCTCTGCCAAACCGATACGGAGGTTTCTCCAAACTATAGAGGCCAATCCCTTTTTCTTGTAGACGCAGATACAGACGGTTTGGAAACGATGTTGTTCAAAGATAAATTAGGATGCAGAGCTTCTCCCACTGGAGAAATCAGTTTTTGCAATGTACGTGTTCCTGAGGAAAACCTTATCGGGGAGTTGAACAAAGGATTTTACCATACAATGAATTTCTTTAATCAAAGCAGAATTGAGATCGCCGCTCAAGGAGTTGGAATCGCTCAAGGAGCACTTGAACGCGCCTTTGAATACGCTAAGGAACGAAAGACTTTTGGAAGATCTATCACCGAATTCCAAGCAGTTTCTCATAAGTTAGCAGATATGGCAATAAAAATTGAGGCCGCGCGACTGCTTGCGTATAAAGCTGCATGGCTAGTAGATAATGGGCAACCTGATCCAATATTATCTTCCATGGCTAAGGCCCACGCTGGCAGAGTAGCAGTTGAAGTAACTGATGAGGCAATACAAATTTTCGGTGGCGCTGGGTACATCGCGGAAAACGAAGTTGAACGATTTTACAGGGATGCTAAAATTATTGAACTATACGAAGGCACGAGAGAGATCCAAAAAAATACTATCGTCAGATTTCTGCTTAAGAGAGGCATTAAAAATTAGACTTGCTTGTGATTTGATGTATTTTCAATCGAATTTCAAGCGCTCATCTGAAAAATCTTTAACTGATCTAACAGTTTCATTATTTTCCTTTGCATATAGGGGTCATATTCGTCCAACATATTAACTAATTCTACTTCTGATAGAATTCGTCCATCCTCAATCACATCTTCAAGCCATGCTTGAATAAATGAAGGATGCTGGTGTGTGTTAAAGACATAGACAGTATGATCCTTAGTAACACGCAGCCAGCCTTTTGGAAGAGTGAGTAAGATTGGATTTAATGAATAGTCACTGGGACGTTCAACATACTCTGCAAGTCGATGCCACTCAATTATTGTGGTTAATTGACGGATTTTATCTGTTGGAATACAAAATGGCTTGAACGCCTCAAATGTTGTGGGAGTGCTTTTCCAATTTAGTGTATGTTCTAAAAGTCTCCCTTGTGTTATGGAAAGTGGTTGTGGAGAAAGTTTAAACACAAAAGCTGCACGTGGAGGTCGTGAATATTCACTTGAATAAAGTGATTTTAATGCATAAGGTAGTTTGCTTGAATATTCAGCAAAATAGTCGCGAGATGAAAGTCGTGCTTTAGATGCAGGAATTTCTGTATAGGGTACACCATATTTTCTAAGACCAATTATAACTGCGTTGAGAGAGCTTGGATCTTCTTGTAATTGCCCAAAATAAAATCCCTTAAGTTGAGCCATTGCTCACCTCCCCATAGTTGGTACATGGTTGAAACATAGTTGAAATAAAGATAATTTGATAATTACCAAATAATGTAAGCTTTTCGTTTAAATAAGGACTAGATAGCTACCTTCAAATAAAGTAACTTCACCGTGAATATTTGTCTTTATACAACACGTTTCCAAAGCTTTGGGTCTCATTTAAAAATTTTAAACTTCTCCAATAGCTTTATGAGATTCTTCTTCATATAAGGATCATATTCGTCCAGCATATTAACTAATTCTACTTCTGATAAAACTCGCTCTCTCTCAATTACTTCTTCAATCCACTCTTGAAGGAAAAGCGGGTTTTGGTGAGTATTAAAAACATCGATCTGTTCTCTAGTTACGCGGAGCCATCCTTTTGGAAGAGTGAGTAAGATTGGATTTAATGAGTAATCACTTGGATGTTCAACATAATCTGCAAGTCGATGCCACTCTATTAACGTGGTTAATTGACGGATTTTATCTGTTGGAATACAAAATGGATTGAACGCTTCAAACGTTGTGTTGGTGTGTTTCCAGTTTAGCGTGTATTCTAAGAGTATTCCTTTAATTGTAGAAAGTGATTTTCTAGAGATTCTAAATAGAAAACAAGCTCTCGGCGGTCGTGAATACTCACCCGAATAGAGTTCTGTCAACGCCTCAGTTAGTGTGCTTGTATATTCAGCACAATAGTCCTGAGATGAAAGTCGTGCTTTAGATGCAGGAATTTCTTGATATGGTACACCATATTTTCTAAGAGATGCCATAACTGCGTTCACAGAGTTTGGGTCTTCTTCCAATTGACCAAAATGGAATTCTTCAAGTTGTGCTATCGGGATCCCCTCTCTGTCGGAAGAGACTTCCTGTTGATTATGTTAAAATTCATCCTATAATCTTTAAGTTTTCCAATAGCCTCAAAGCTTTCTTCCCCATAAAGGGATCATATTTATCGAGCATT
>JBHLOP010000064.1:0-9359 GCA_048940375.1 Promethearchaeota archaeon
AGTGGCGCGAGAACCATTCAAAATTTAGCCGAGCGTGGCGCAAAAGTCATCGTAATGGCTCATCAAGGTAGACCTGGAGATCCTGATTTTACAAGTCTTGAACAACACGCCGAAGTGCTTGGTAAGGTACTAGGACGCCCTGTTAAATTTGTAAATAGCATATTTGATGAAGCCGCAAAAGATGAAATCAGAAAGTTAAATGAAGGGGACATTCTTGTCCTGGAGAACACTCGTTTCTATTCAGCTGAAAATGAAGAACATCCTGTTGAGGAACAAGCCAAGACTGCAATGGTAAAAGAGTTAGCCCCCTTACTAGATTTCTATGTAAACGATGCCTTCTCAGCCGCACATCGGTCACAACCATCGCTTGTGGGTTTCATTAAAGTATTACCTTCGGTAGTAGGCTACACTATGAAAGAAGAACTTGATACATTGATGAAAGCTGCGGGAAGTTCTGCAGAAAAGCCTTGCGTTTATGTTCTAGGTGGGGCAAAACCTAAAGATACACTAAAAGTGATAGAATATGTATTAGAGCAAAATATAGCAGATACAGTTCTGGCTTCTGGTGTAATGGGAAATTTATTCTTATTAGCAAAGGGTTTTGATTTCGGTGATGCTTACAGAAACTTCCTCTCAGAAAACGGTTATTTAGACAATATAGGAAAAGCAACCGAAGTTCTAAATAAATGTGAAAAGAAGATCGAGTTACCAGAAGATTTAGCTGTCGAGGCGAATGGACAACGTGTAGAAGTTTCTCTTAATGAACTTCCATTATCCGCTGTACCCTGCGATATTGGCAAAAAGACCATTGAAAACTTCTCAAAGGTCATAAGCAACGCGAAAACAATTGTTTGCAATGGTAGTCCAGGACAATATGAAAAGGAAACTTTTGCCGTTGGGACTAAAGAAGTGTTTTCTGCCATCGCTGAAAGCACCGATAAAGGAGCGTTTTCAGTTGCTGGTGGTGGTCACACAATTGCTGGTTTGAACAAATATGGCTTATTAAATAGGATTTCCTTTGTCTCAACGTCAGGAAAAGCAATGTTGTTGCTTCTTATGGGTGAACATAAAAAATTAGCTGTTCTTGAAGCTTTCAAAGCTTATGCTCAGTCCTGACAGCCATTTTTTCTGTGATAAAAAAAACAAATGAATTACGATATATTTCATAACTTGTTAGCAGCTAGTTCTGCGGCTAAGCACACGGTCTCTAATGTGTCGCTCACAGGCGGTGCATAGCACGTATCTACTTTGGCAAGCTCATTTACGGTCATATTACTCTGGATAGCAGTGGCAACCATATTAACTCTATGTCCAACGTCCTCGCGAGCTACAATCTGCGCACCTATGACTCTGCCATCATCTTTTCTTGCAAGGATCTTTACTTTCACTTTAGAGCCTCCAGGGAAATAATGTGGTTTTGTATGACCTGTCATCTTTCCAATGACTGTTTCAATGTTAGCTCTATCAGCAGCCCACTTTGTTAAACCGGTTGCTCCAATTTCCAAACTATGAATCTTGGTCACAGAAGACATGAGCACGCCGGGAAAGATATCCCGTTGTCCCGCTGCGTTTCGACCCGCTACAAGCCCTTGACGAGTGGCTGTCGTTCCTAATTGAGAAAGTACATATTCTCCCGTGATCAAGTGTTTACATTCCACACAATCGCCAATCGCGTATATGTTTGGGATACTAGTTTCCATGTATTCATTCACTTTGATGCCTTTTCCAACGTTTATACCTGCTGCTTTTGCTAATTTGACGTCTGCGCGTACACCAGTTGCGTTGATTGCAAAATCTGTATCTATCGTATCTTCACCTATAACACACGCGTTAATTTCTTCATCGCCCAGTATTTCATCAACCCCACATCCGGTTCTAATCTCAATTCCTAGGCCAGTCAACTCTTTGTGTACATCCTTGGCCATATCTTTGTCTAGTACAAGAGGCAAAATATAAGGTAGCATTTCAACTATGATGACCTCAAGTCCTCTTTCTCGTAAAGCAACAGCGATTTCAAGACCAATGAGACCTGCTCCAATTATAACCGCCCTTTTTGAGGTTTTAGCTCTATCTTCGATCAATATGCCATCTTCGATAGTCCTTAATGGTAGAACGCCTTCCGTATCAATTCCAGGGATTGGAGGACAAAATACTTCTGCACCAGTTGCTAAAATTAGCGAGTCATACTCAATTGTTGATTCAGTTCCATTTTTGTCTATCACTATAATGTATTTGCCTTTGGGTTCTATCTGTGTAACAGTAGTTTCTAATTTGAGACTTATATCTGACATTTTAAAGAAATCGTGACTATAAACTGTTAAATCCTTATGATCAGGAATTTCTTTTCCTATAACGAATGGTATGCCACAACGTGAGTACCCGATGTCTTTATGCATATCTATCAGAGTGATCTCAGCTTTACGGTCTGTCTTTCTCGCAAATGACGCAGCACTACTTCCAGCTGCACCGCCACCCACTATAACTATCTTTCGTGTCATTTAGTTCCCCTATTTAGAGCAATAATCTTATCTCAAATCTATTTGGATGATATGTTATCATCTGAAGATAAATGAAAAATAGATAAAAATAGAAGAATGAAAAGCTCAAACAAGTTATTCTTCTTTCGCTATCTCTTCATAGAACTCTACTGCATCATCAAAACTCAAGAGATTCTCAAGTTCTGCATCAAGGTCTGAAGGTTCTACTACAATCATCCATCCTTCGTCATATGGTGATTCGTTAACTAATTCTGGACTATCTTCCAACTCGCCATTGACTTCGATGATGGTCCCACTGATCGGTGAAATTAGATCACTGACAGTTTTTACACTCTCGACTTCACCGAAACTATCACCTTGGCTAACTTCATCACCTTCGTCTAAGAGATCTACCACTACAATCTCTTTAAGTTGTTTTTGGGCATGATCTGCTATACCAACTCTGCATTTGCCGTCTTCAATTTTAAGCCATACGTGATCCTTTGAATAGTAGAGTCCTTCTGCTACCTCTACATCATTAACAGTTACCATAGGATTACACCTCTAATCATTATTGTTACATTATTTGAAGGGTATGGAATTTATCCCTTTAAAATTTTAACTCTTAAATCATCTTTAAAACAGTAAGTTTTAGAATCTAACTCTTTAAAATTTCCAAAATCTTTTTCCAGTCTACGTGTTTTTCAATTAATTCCTTCATAATTTTGATCGTGCTGAGTTTTGGCCTTACCTTACCTACAACACCTTCGATTTTTCTTACAGTACTGAATGTATCATATGGTACCAGAATGACCGGGACACCTCTTTCATCAGCCTTAACTAAAACATGCGTGCTGGGGTGCAGGTTACCCGTGAGTATGAGCACGGATGTATCGGTTGTAAGCGCTGCCAAAGCAGTGTCCGGTCTATCGCCCCCAAGTATAACAGCTTTGCGGACCGATCTTCTAAACCAGCGTAAGGATGCCTCAGGACTCATTGCACCAACTAAAAAGTCCTCAACAATTAATTCATCCATTTTGTCTTGTCCTACGAGTACTTCACCTTCACCTAGCACATTGTAGATGTCTGAGACAGTTGGTGCAACTATACGGGTGTCTGAAGGAATTATTCCAAATGTTGGGATATTGAATTGTTCTAATATCGGATATGTTATCCCTTTAATACGCTCTAGGACGTATGGCTCAATATAGTTAAAAATAATTCCCGAAAGAATTGTGTCAGTACCTATCCTTTGTTCAATAAAGTATTTCTCTCTAAGAATGGTATCAATCGCGCAATCATCTTTTCCTGTAACAATAAGAATCATTTTGGAATCAAATTCTTTTGCAATCTTAGCCCCATCAAGATCTAAGCTAATGTAATCTTTTAAGCAACATGAACTCTCAATAATTAAGATATCATATGCATTTGATAGCTTTTCGAAAGCGGTTTTAATTTTCTGATGTAACTTCTCTCTGTTTTTTCCCTCTTCTAAATATCGATTTGGTCGAAGCAAAACAGGACTAATAACTTCAAGAGGAAAGTCCATTTCTAAAATCGCTTTTGCCAAGTGGGCATCTTCATCATGTACTTCATCGTGAATACCTGGTTTTCCTATGGGTTTAAAATAACCAACGTTAAATCCTTGCTCCTTTAATAAGAGTGCTAAAGCCATACTGACGGCAGTCTTGCCAGAATACCCGGTTGGAGAGGTAATAAACAACTTCATTAATTAAGTCCTCCTAGTGCAAAGACCTTTACTGCTAGATATTCGAGTAGTTTTTTGAATTTTTAACTGTTTTTCGTCATTAAATCATTGTCATTATTGCAAAGATTTGAGCGGTAAATTCTCAATCAATATCGCCAACGACAACTCATTTTAACATCAAGTGCACTCGCACCTTCACCTTCATTATAAGCAAATAAAGGATTAATATCCATTTCCAAAATTTCTGGAAACTCAGTTACCAGTTGGGAAACTCTTAGAATCATTTCTATTATGGAATTAATGTCAGCAGGAGGTTCACCCCTAACCCCTCTCAATAATGTTCCTGCAGCTTTAGTTTCAAAAATCATCTCCTGGACATCTTTGAGTGACATTGGAGCTAATCGAAATGTAACATCTTTTAAGACTTCGACAAAGATACCACCAAGCCCAAACATCACCATCGGACCAAACGTGAGATCACGAGACATTCCAATAATTAATTCTCGTCCTTTTGGATTCATTTTTTGCACTTCTACGCCATAAATTTTAGCATGAGGCATATATCTAACACTATTCTCAATTATTTGATTATAGGCGTCAGTTATTTCTTTTTCTGAACGTAGTCCTAAGCGAACTGCACCGATGTCTGTTTTGTGTATAATTTGTGGACTTGCAATTTTTAGAACTACGCTTCCCTCACCATTAATTCGATGTGCAATTTCGACCGCCTCAAAAGCTGATCTTGCTAACTCGGTCGGAGGTGTCACTATTCCATATGCATTAGCTACAGCTATTGCTTCATATCCCAGTAAAGTTTTCCTTTCGTCTTCTCTGACACTACGGAAAATCTCTCCAACTTTAGACCGATTTATGTCTGTGAATGGTTCTGGTAGTTCTCGTTCTTCTTGTTGCAGATATGCAGAATATTTAACCAATTGAGACATTGCAGCGACTGCACGTTCAGGGAAAGGATAATTCGCAATACCGGACGCTCTAAGTTTTTTATCACCTTTTTGGGCGTCAATTCCACCTATAAAACTCGTTATAATTGGTTTATTTGATTGTTGCTTAATATTTGCTATAAGTTCAGCGGTAGTTTCAATTTCTGTCATTGCTTGAACCGTTAAAAGAACAATTACGACGTCCACGTTTTCATCTTTTTCTACAAGTTCCAAAGCGAGTTTAAATCGATCTGATTTTGCATCTCCAAGAATATCTATTGGATTATGCTTACTAGCTTCTTCGGGCAATCCCGTTCGTAGTCCTTCAAATGTTTCTTGTGAAAATGCTGCGAGTTTAAGGCCGTACTTATCAGCGGCATCAGTAGCTATGATACCTGGTCCGCCAGCATTCGTAATAATCGCTACTCTGTTACCTTTTGGTAGTGGGGTCTTTGAAAACGCCTCAGCAAGATCAAAGAGCTCTTGCATTTCCGTTGCACGAATAACTCCAAGCTGCTTAAATGCGGTTTCATATGCTTGATCTAATCCAGATAAAGTTCCAGTATGTGATGATACAGCTCTTGCACCAGCTTCTGAGACTCCTGACTTAATTATTACAACTGGTTTTTTTCTAGTTGCTTTGTTAACATTCTTCAGAAAATTTTCACCATTTTTTATACCTTCAACGTAACAAAGGATTACCTTCGTTTCAATATCGTCAGCTAGTGCCATAATAAAATCAGTTTCGTCTAAACCTGCTTTATTTCCTAAACTGATGAATCTAGTAAATCCAATGTTCTCTTCCAAACTCCAATCGAGAATTCCTGTGCATAATGCTCCGCTTTGAGATATGAATCCAACCGATCCACGGAGAGGCGTTTGGGATGCGAAAGAAGCGTTAATTGGTGTAAAGGTACTAATCATGCCTAAACAATTCGGACCAAGCAAATCAATATTATAGTGTTTACATAAACTAACCAATTCACGCTCTAAGCGTGCTCCTTCGATTCCAATTTCTTTAAAACCGGCAGATACCACAATTGCACTTTTCAGGTTTTTTTCTGCACACTCTTTGATAACTTGAATAACAAACTTGGCGGGGATAGATATAATCGCTAAATCCAGATCATCATCATCAATTTCCAGCACACTTGAATAACACTTATATCCCAATACTTCTTCAGCCTTTGGATTAACGGGATATATCTTACCACGATACCCACTGTTAATGATGTTCGAAAGTATGGCGTATCCTACCTTTACAGGATTTCTTGATGCTCCAATGACGACAACTGACTGTGGATTAAAGAAGTGTTCAAGCATTGTGGAACTTCACCTAAATTAAGTTTAATGATGACATGCAAAAGCATTCGCTTATAAGTGATTTTAAAGCTCTAAATTTAAAAATTTTGGACTTAGTTACCATTAAAGATAACTTTTTTAAAATATTGCACGTTGAACCTCTATAGTTTCATTGAACTAAGGTGTTTTGTATGTCAGGACAATTAACCGTTATTCAGTCATTGGTAGATGGAGGCAAAGCTTCAGCGGGACCTCCTCTTGGACCTGCCCTTGGGCCAACAGGTGTAAACGTATATCAAGTGATTCAAGCAATTAATGAGAAGACTAAGTCTTATATGGGGCTAAAAGTTCCAGTAATAATCACAATCAATACTGATGACAAATCCTTTGAAATAGAAGTCGGAACTCCTCCTGTTTCTGCACTTATCTTGAAAGAATTAGGAATTGAAAAGGGGTCAGGAGCTGCAGGATCAGAAGAATCTGAAGCCATTGGTAATCTCACTTTCTCTCAGATAATCGAAATAGCGAAGTTAAAACGTGATAAACTTCTAGCAAATTCACTTCAAGCTGCAGTAAAAGAAATTCTCGGTACGGCCATTACATTAGGTGCCACTGTGGAGGAAAAGCATCCAAGAGAAATCCAAAAAGAAATAGATGAAGGCCAATGGAACGAACTTCTTGCAGAAGATTAAGCAAATAAGAACACGTTTAATTTAACTAAGATAAGATTTAAAAGATGTAGAAAATACCTTCAATTTTGTCAATCACCTTATGCGGTATGTACTATGCTGCATAAGTTTTTATGCAACTTTTCTTCATTATTATGTTAAATGGGGCAATAATCATGTCCAATATTACTGAGGCTGTAGCAGAGGCAAAAAAACTAGCAAAAGATCGAAATTTTACCGAAACAGTAGAGCTAGCCATTAATCTTAAAAATATTGACTTAAAAAAGCCAGAAAACCGGATGAAACTCGAAATCCCTCTTCCGCATTCACCCTCAAAGAAGGTTAAAATAGCGGTAATAGCAGAAGGTGATTTAGCTTTACGTGCAAAAGAAATTGCAGACTTAGTTATAAATAAAGGCGATTTAGATCGATATGCAACTGATAAAAAGGCTGCAAAAGATTTAGGCAAAACATATGATTTCTTTATAGCCCAAGCGGATCTTATGCCTACAGTTGGTAAAATTTTGGGACCTGTACTTGGTGTCCGAGGAAAGATGCCACAAGTTGTGCCGCCTACAGGAGTTAATCTAGAACCGATAATTGAACGTTTTCAGAAAGTTTGTAAAATGAGATTGCGCCAAAACCCAGTTTTCTTTGCAAAAGTTGGCACAAAAGATATGACTAACGAAGAGATAAGCGAAAATATTGAAAATGTATTAAAGGCAGTCGAAGATAAACTTGAGAAAGGACGTGACAACATCAGATCTATTTACGTAAAAACAACAATGGGCCCCCCAGTAAAGCTAGAGATTTAAGGAGCGTAAGAAATGTCGACTACTTCACTTCCTAAAAAAATTCCAACTGTCAAACTAAACACAGTTGAACAACTTACAAATCTAATCAAATCTACAGATGTACTTGGAATCGCCAAGGCTGAGGGAATTGGGGCAAAACAAATCCAACGGTTACGTAAACTCTTAGAAGGTAACGCTACACTAAAAGTCACAAAAAACACTCTTATGCGCCTTGCATTAAGGAACTGTAAAGATGAAAAGGCTAATATTGCCAAACTTGAAGAATATTTGATTGGTTCAAATATTTTCATTTTCGCTAAGATGGATCCATTTAAACTTACACGAATTCTCGATCAAAACAAGATGAGAACTCTAGCTAAACCTGGACAAACTGCGCCTGAGGATATAGTTGTTCCTGCTGGAAACACTGGCTTTCCGCCGGGACCCCTAATTACAGAATTCAATTCCGTCGGTCTGCCGACTCGAATTGATGCGGGGAACATAATGATAACCAAAGACACGGTTGTCGCAAAGGAGGGCGATGTTATCAGTAGGCAATTAGCCTTAGTGCTATCACGTCTAAGCATTGAACCTATGCTAGTAGGTCTTTCTGTAGATGTTGCATATGAAGATGGTGCTCTGATACACAAAGATCAATTACAAATTGATGTAGAAGAAATCCGTAGTCAATTTATCGAAGCGGCCTCACAAGCACTTAATTTAGCCACAAATATTGCCTATCCTACACCTGAAACAGTTCAAATATTGATACAGAAGGCATTTATGAACGGTATGCGTTTAGCCGAAACGGTATCATTTATAACGCCTGAAACTCTGCCCGCAGTATTGATAAAAGCAAACAGGCAAATGTTAGCCCTTGCTTCTAAGATCGGTAGTGTAGATCCTTCTGTAGTACCTCAAGAACTTATACAAACCACTCCCGAAACTCCTCCTCCAGAAGAAAAGAAACCTGAGGTTGAGAAAAAGAAACCATCTGAACCAGAGAAGGAAGAAGGAGGCTTAGGAGATTTATTTGGATGATATTTCTATTAAAATTAAGAGATAAGGAGGTTTGAGTATGGAATACGTGTACGGTGCAATGTTGCTTCATTCTGCAAAGCAAAAAATTACTGAAGATGCTCTGACTAAACTACTTACAGCTGCTGGACTTAAGCCCGAAGCTGCTCGTGCAAAAGCATTAGTAGCGGCATTAGAAGAAGTGAATATTGATGATGCTCTGAAGACTGCTGCTGCTGTTCCAGTCGCGACTGCTGCCCCCGCTGCAGCACCTGCTGAGAAGAAAGAAGCAAAAGAAAAGAAAAAAGAAGAAGAGAAAGAAGAGGACACAGGACTCGGTGCGCTATTTGGATAAACTCTTGCGCACTTATTTATTCTCTTCACATTAGCGGATACAACAATAAGTTTTTCATAAAATCTTTTTAAATTACTTCTTTTAATTATTCTTTAAG
>JBHLOP010000065.1:0-9343 GCA_048940375.1 Promethearchaeota archaeon
GAGGCTGACCGCGCGATTCATGACGCACTTTGCGTTGTTAGAACCGTTATTGAGGACGCTAAAGTCGTTCCAGGTGGTGGTGCACCTGAAATTGAAATTGCAAGAGGTTTACGTGATTATGCGAGATCTCTTGGAGGTCGTGAACAGTTAGCGGTAAACAATTTTGCAGATGCAGTCGAGATCATACCAAGATCACTAGCCGAAAATGCAGGTTTAGACCCCATTGATTCACTGGTGCAGTTACGTGCAGATCATGATCAAGGCAATACTAGCTATGGAGTGAATACAGAAGAAGGCGGTACAACAGATATGGCAACATTGAACATTTTCGAGCCTCTTGCTGTGAAAAAACAAGCAATTAAAAGTGCAAGTGAAGCCGCTCAAATGATCCTACGCATTGACGACGTTATCGCAGCTAGCGATCTTGGAGCAGGTCCAGGAGGGCCACCAGGAGGAATGCCCGACATGGGTGATGAGGAATATTAGGAGGAATGAAATATGGCTTTAAATCTCGGAGGCGTGCCAATCCTGATCCTTAAGGAAGGCACAGAAAGGACTACAAAAAGGAATGCTCAAATAAATAACATTGCAGCTGGCAAGGTTATCGCAGAAGCAGTTAAATCTGCCCTTGGTCCACGTGGTATGGATAAAATGCTTGTAGATTCTCTAGGTGACATTGTAATCACGAATGACGGGGCTACCATTCTAGACGAAATGGACGTGAAGCATCCAGCAGCGAAAATGATGGTACAGGTCGCTAAGGCCCAAGATGACGAGGTGGGTGACGGAACAACATCAGCAGTTATCATTGCTGGACAATTGCTCAAAGGTAGTGAAGAATTATTAGAATCAAAGATTCATCCAACTACAATTGTCGCTGGACTCAAGAAAGCAGCATCTAAAGCAACTGAAATTTTAGACCAAATGGCTGTCGATATCGACCCTGAAGACGTAGCTACTCTAATGAAAGTCGCCATGACGGCTATGAACAGCAAGAGCGTCGCTGGATCAAAAGAACTTTTCGCAGAAATAACAGCTAACGCTATTGGTCTTGTCAAGGAAGATCGAGACGGGAAACTTGTCGCAGATTTAGATCATGTAAGTATTGTTAAAAAACAAGGCATGGGCTTAACAGATACAGAACTTGTAAGAGGTATGGTGATAGACAAAGAAGTTCTTCACCCCGCAATGCCTAAACGGGTTAATAACGCTAGAATAGCGATTCTTGATGCAGCTCTAGAACACACTAAAACAGAATTTGACGCAGAGATTCGTATATCTGATCCTTTCCAAGTCAAGGCTCTTATGGAAGAGGAAGACCGAATGCTCAAAGCTCTGGCTGAAAAGGTAATAAACACTGGCTGCAACGTTTTACTCTGCCAGAAGGGAATCGACGACGACATAGTTGGATATTTAGCAAAAGCAGGAATTTTATCAGTCAGACGTGTCAAAAAGAGCGATATGAAAAGACTTGCTAGGGCTACTGGTGGTAGAATTGTGTCCAATGTAAAAGAATTATCAGCTGACATTCTTGGAAGCGCAGGCGTAGTTGAAGAAGTAACGATCGGTGATGACAAAATGGTCTATATAAGGGATTGCGCAGATCCAAAGGCTGTTACAGTTGTAATCAGAGGAGGCTCTAGTCAGGTAGTCGACGAGGCTGAACGTGCCTTACACGACGCGCTCTGTGTCGTTAGAAACGCAGTTCAAGACAAGAAGATCGTAGCAGGTGGCGGTGCGCCGGAAATTGAAGTTGCCAAAGGACTTCGCGAATATGCTGGAACTATTGGTGGCAGAGAACAAATTGCGATTGAAATATTTGCTGATGCTTTAGAGACAATTCCAAAAACGCTGGGTGAAAATGCTGGTTGGGATCCAATTACTATCATAGTAGAATTAAGAGCAAAGCACGAAACTCCAGAAGGAAAATGGTTCGGTATAAATATCTACACTGGTAAGCCTAGTGACATGATGTCAGAAGGTGTCATCGAACCATTATCTGTCAAGAAACAGGCAATTAAAAGCGCAAGTGAAGCAGCACACATGATCTTGAGAATCGACGATGTTATTGCCAGTAAAGCTGAAAGAGGACCACCAATGCCCCCAGGTGGAATGGGCGGAATGCCTCCCGGCATGGGTGGAATGGGCGGAATGCCCGGTATGATGTAAAAGAGCATAAAACGTCTATAGACTAATATCTCTTTCCTTTTTCTTTTTTTTCTTTTTTTATAACAGTTTCTTAGTATATTTCTTTGTTCATCAAAGAAGTAAAAAAAGATGTAAACATCTGACAAAATATTTTTACAATAACTTGAACGCACATTCATCATTTTACTTAGAAAACTGGTTTCTTGCTAACTTCTTTACGAAAATCATTTTCACTAAAAAACATCTGAAGAAGTAGATTCAACTCCCCCTGAGTGCCAAATGGTTGAAATAAAAAAATTGTGGGAAAATTTCTGTTTATGAAATCAATATTTTCAGGCGATCAACGATTTGTTCGCAATTATTGCATACCCATTTATACTCGCCTTCTCTTTCTCCATTACCTTTATGAGTTATTAAAAAGCGAGCATAAACCTCGTGCCCACATTTAGGGCAGACTTTACTTTCCATAGTTATCACATAACTCCAATAGCTGTTTTACTTTTGTAAAGGTTGTAATTTCACTCTGTAAGTTATGCAGAGTTCTGGAGACTAATGTATGTAGATCTTTTTAAATCTTCTGATGAAATTAGTTAGAAATGACCGTTTGTTACTTTGCTAAATGTAAAGGCTTAACTGGATTTTTTTGAGAATGTCTTTTATATATTCGATTACGTATTCTAAGTCTTGTCTGTAGACGCGCTCAATATTAACATGAACATGTCTAAAAAAAATTAGATCACTCAAAAAACAAATAAAGCTTATCAGCGATATCTAAAGCTTTTCGGACAACATCTTCAGCATCATTTCCAATGATATACATGCATGGTTCGATGCCAAAGGCACCAATATCACAAATGCAATCTGGGACGCCATTACCTGTGTCGACAGCTGTTGTTATCCCCCAGATGTTGATATCTTTTACATTCTTCGGTGCATTTTCCCTATCAAATTCAGAGACAGAAAAATTTAATTCTTGGCATGCTCGATTAATTTCATCATCATATCTGACGTTCATTACAGCCCTTTTATTAGAATCAAACTTCATAATCGTTAATAGAACTAAAGCGATATGATGCGAGACGTTAAATGCTGGTCTTTCCACGGCTTTAGGTTTACCTCTAACAAGAACAATACGACCTGGAATTCCGGCGACTTCCATAACGTCATTTGCATCAGGAATAGCCATTGCCAAATTTACACGAAGTTTAGGCATGAGTACACTGAAATTTTCGCTGTTTTCTAATAAACTAACAGCACGTTCCATATTTGAAAGCACATATGATCTCTCTGAGATTTCTATTGAGTCTAAAGTTCTGAGTTCCGTGCAAACGTGGCAGTCATCTCCTAAAGGAAGTATTCGCTGATGTTCTCTACAGATATAGCTTCCCTCCCGTAAGGAGAAGCAACTTTTGCAAAGTTCTAAGATTATTTCGTTGGCGCTTATATCTGATAGAGCAATCGAACGTGCCAAATTTTTAGCAATGTCTTCAAAACTCGCATCGGTTTCTCGTATTGTTATATCTGATACGTATTTTGAGACAGCAGCCTGAGTTAAGCCCATTTTTTCTGCAACTTGTTCTTGAGTTAAGCCTTTTTTAATCATTTCTTGGGCGACTAAGCGTCTTAAACGCGGTAAATACTTCTTCACAACGACTTCACACGGAGGACGCATTTTTATCACAGTACACATTCTTTTTTTGCGTATGTGCGCCTGATCTAACCTTTAACGTGCGTATTTAACTTAACGCTCGCGAATATAAACCCTTGCTTCTTAACATTACAAGCACAATAACCTCTTCTAGCTGTTTTTTCGCTGATTTTTCAAGTAGAAGAGTTTATATGCATAATTTCGGTGATATATACAATAAGACAGAAGTCTACACGCATCTTACTCTTTCCACGTGTAAGATGTAAACTAAATTTGAATTGAATAATCACCCAAAATACATATGAATTATGAAAATGTGAATTACTCAGAAAAATTATCCCTAACTATCTATAGATTGACGTTAATCTGAGCATAGGGGCGATGGCTTTGTCATCTCATTCTAAATATACAAAATATTTGTCTATAATCAATACTCTACGAGAACAGTTTCAGGCAATTGGAACTAAAGTTGAAGAAATAAGCGAATGTATAACTACAGTTACCAATATATCAAAAAAACTTGAGAATCTTCACAAGGAACTTAAAGAAGCGACAGGTTGGAGACAAAAAGGAAAGCGAAAACAACTTGAGGAAGATATTGATAAACGAACAAATCATCTTAAGGATAAGTTCTCAGACTGTGCCCTTACTTTCTATAACATGTTTGTGAAGGAAATCAATAAACTTAAACCTTTAAGCAGTGATTTATCGGCTATAGATTCGAAAAGCGTACAATCACTTCAGACGTTGAAAACTCCACCAAGACTTGATGACACTTTTGCGTTTCTTGATAATATGGGGAATGCTACAAGTAGACTGTTAAACATTACTATTTCTTTTCGAAACAAGTTGTTAAAAGAAGACTCAAGCATTTTAGACGAGAACAGACTCACGCTAAAAACGTATGATAAATATTTATCAATTGATCAAGCAAAAACCCCCTTATCTGCTTCAAAGGAAAGAGTCACTGAGACTGCAATAGATGAACTCTTGACGCTTCGTTCCAGACTCTCGGAAGAAAAAATGTATCTAGAAAGTCGGCGGGACGAAGTAATATCTCTTCTTCAATCTAAATTACTAAATGAATTATCGTCTTTTGAAACTTATGTTAACACAGCAGAAAAAATTGGGGTTCAGGTACCTCCCACAGTGTCCCAGAACATCGAGACGATTCGTAAGAGTACAAACACTGATAATCTGACTAGTTTACTCAGTCTCGATAACCAGTTTGAAAGTATTAAGGATAAATTTGGCAATTTAATAAAGGACTCTGTGGTGAACGTAGAACATGATATCATCAATTTATTGCTTAATGTAGGCATCACTAAGAAATCCGAGGTAATTCCCAATACACCTCCCATTAGCCAAGAAGTATCAGATATTGCGACTTTACTCTCCGACTATCAAGGGATTTTAGACTGGAAAAAACAAGTTGAAGGAAATCTAAAAGCATACTGTTCTTCATTCTTAGATGAGCTAAAACCTGTATTAGCAAAAGCCGACGAAAATGAAGAATTCCTCCGCGACTTTGTTGAAAAAAAGCGTGCACTGATAGAAGAGAGTTCCATTGAGGATTTAACGACGGTGTATCTTGAAATTACTGACAGATTCCAAAAGGAAAAAGAAAGAATCATCGATCATATTAAGCTTCTGGAAGGCGAACTTGAAGATCTTTCTTCAACAGCGGGTGAGAGTCTAGATCAAACAGAAATTGCTAAGATGAGTGTGTTAGGAAGCCTCAGATATTCAAGTGATCGCGAAATCCCTGATTTATTGGCCGTGGAAAAGCAACTTGAAACACACGTTGCAAAATATTCAGAAAGTTATCAAAGAGCAGCACAAGAAGAATTGACAAATCTCATGGAAGATTTGCAAACGATTAAGCCTCCTTTTAATGCTTACTTTGAGCCAATCATTGAATTAACCAAAAAAAACATTCACATAATTGGAGATACAGCCTCCACTTTTGATATTAAAAATTTAATTCAGGATACCAAAAAAGAAATCGTTGTGAAAGGTGGAGACGCGATAGAGAACATAAAATATAAATTGACATTAAAGGTACGCTTAGCTATAGTAAAAATACTAGAGGGACAGTATCATCTACCAAAAGAAATCCAAGAAGCAGTTTCTGAATTGAATGAGATGAAAACGTCCGTATTAGATCCCTACGCAGTTGCTACACACACCCGCCGCATGATCGAGATTTATGAGAAAAAAATCGAAGGAGAGCTTAACAGTTACTTAATAGAACAAGCTAAGAAACTAGAAGAAATGCTTAGTTCTCTACTTGAAGTAGGTATCGAAAGTGTACAACCGCATCTAGAATCACTTCGAAAGTTAAGAACAGTTCTTCCGGCCGAAATGAGTGAAATGACAGAACATTTTGATAGTATCGAAACAATAAAGACGGATCAAAATCTGCTGAAGGATATTCGAGAGCAAGTTAATAATAAAATCTCAGAACTTGATCGTAGCAACTTCTTACTTCGAAAACACGGCCAAGGAGAACTAATTAAGCGATTTGAGACATTAATTATAGGGGTACGCAGTAAAATCGACAAGGAACCTCTTGAATCGTTAATTGGGCTTAGTCAAGATTTAAATGCAGTTATGATTGAGATTAAGTCTATCATCATTGAGATTGACAAAGCAGAAAGCGATCAATTTAATGCATCTCTAAATGAAATCAGCAAATACTACTCAACAATAAAAGAAGTCTATAACGCGCATAAAATGAATTTTGATACTGTGATTTATCCCCTTTCTAGAATATATGATTTGAAGGACAAATTACTTCAAACACCATCGCTTAATGATGCGAGCGACTTTTTTGAAGAAATAAGACGTATGGAAGAAGGTTGGTCAAAAAAAGTAACTGATATCCACGAATGGCACAAAACTCTTCGTGTATTCCTTGCTAGTTTTGATCCAACTGCTTCTGAAGGAGAATTGTTTAGACAGGTGGAAGACATCAAAAGATCGATCAAGGAGACGTATCCTGCTGATGATGTCTCATCTTATCTCTCATGGGCAGCAGAGGAGATAGTGGAAACTATGTTAAAGAAGAAAAAGAAAGAAATAGAGAAGGAGGAAACTGAATGACATGGGAATCCGAGGAAAAAGAACTTGCACCTCGCGCCGAGGTCTTCGCGATAGGCATGGGTGAATGTGGATCAAATCTTGTTGGTGCTTACCTCAAGAAGAGCGCAGAAAGAGCGCTTCCCCCGCGTATACGCGGATACTTATTAATGAATACCGATAGGGCAGATGTCCAAAAAGTAAGAACGTTATATGACATTCCAAAATCTCATACGCTTCTCTATGGAGAAAGCGATACTGGTGTTGGTGGTAAATTTTCGGACGGTTATAATTATATCCACCAATCAAAGGACATAATTTTGGATCAGCTTACGCAATTGGGTTATGAAGGTGTCTCAGGATTTGTGATATTTTCCTCATTGGGCGGAGGAACTGGTTGTGGAGGCACTCCTGCTTTGATTGAAGTTTTAAAACACCGATTTGAAGTTATGGAACAGAGAAGGATCTTTATTTACGTTATAGGAGTCCTTCCTTTCAAAAATCAAAGCAGCGAGGCTGTTAATACTGTTTGGGCGATTACTAAACTGTTACGCAACCAGTTACAAGATATAGGTCCTGACCTGATTGTTTTGATAAGTAATAGAGCGATGCTTAAGCGGATTTTAAGTTGGAGATCTGGTGTTATTGAAGACTTTCTTTCGAAAGAATTAGATATTGATGTAGGCGATATGGGTGATATAGAAAGACTAGTTCCTTCTACCCTAGAAGAAGATAGTGCCATGATGAAGCAACAAGAGCAGACGTTCATTGACTTGGTCAATCCCTTAGCTCTTGAGGTCACAGATTTTATGCTAAGTCCAGGTGTAGTTGAACCAGGTAAACGAGTTTTCCCCACTACTGACTTGGCAGATTATTCGCATAAACTAGATCCAATTATAGTCCCCTGTTTGTATACTGACGTCGGATTTATTCCATCCGCAGGAAATATCCAAAAACAGTTCGAGAGAATCGTTAGTCATACAGTCAATGAATGCTCTTACACCGAAATTGGAAAGGATCCACGTGCTGAATCGGTGTATTATGTGTTTTCAGCTCCTTCCGAATTAGCCCGTCCAGAATTTGACATGCACCTTAAGGCAGGGTTGCAAAAATACGTTCTACCGGGTGCAGCCATAACTCCTTGCTTTGTTCAATTTACGGATCAAGAAAAGGGTACGGGTGATGTTACAGGTGAGAAAAAACAAGCAAGCCTTTTGGTATTACTTGGACTCCCAAAGATCCCAGAAATGCGCGATATCCTGTTCGAAGCTAACCAACTGATCAAACTTCACACAGGCCCATCTCCCATCAAAAGGGAATGGTTCCGTCGTTCAAAAGGTACTACAAGAGAAGCTCTCGAAAAGGCCTTAGCGGATCTGAAAGAGCTTTTTGGATATTATATGATGGCCGAACCTACAGAGGAAACGTCTTCAGGTGAATCGACTTGAGCGCAGATGAGCTAATTGAAAAATTGTGGACAATTTCCACAATAAATACCGTTCTAATTAATTTACTGCTGAATAAAGAGGTAAACGAGACACTCGATGAAAGGTATTGGCAAATAGTCCAAAAAATGCTGGAAGGCAGTAAAAAACAAATGAGTAAAGCATTAAGCGCTCCTGTAGACTCTTTCATTGAGAGTGCGATTACATTAACTAATAAAACATTGTCACAGATCGATACTCTTCTGGAAAAACTACAACATGCGAAAGTTGAAGCTGAAGAAAAGGAAGAACAATTTTTGTTCGATGATGAAGGACTCTTCCAACTCGAAGAAGAAGTTAAAAAGCGTCAGAAGATGGAGGCCACCGCCAAGGCTACTCCAGAGTTAACACCTCAAGAAACCTCTACACAATTAATTGAAGAAGTTGAAGTAGTAGAAGAAGAAGAAGAAAAACCCATGTTTGCCAGACAGAATGATGCAAACGATGAATGGGATTATCTTGAGCATTTAAACAGGCTTTTTGAAACCTACAGACAGAATTCGCATATGCTTCTGCCAACTTTCTGGCATGCCGCTACACAGGAACTTCTCTCTTATGAGGCTCGCGATGAGGAGCACAAATTCGCCATTAAAACCCCTGCTGAAACAATTTATCGTCTCATTCGCACATTTCTTAGTGAAGCACCGTTTGCTCGTCTTATGCAAGATATGAAGATAAAACATGGTGATTCAGAACTCACTTCGAGTTATTTGGATGCTATCAAGGAGAAGGTCGATGAATACTACGTACGCGTCGAAGAAGATTTAACAAACGAAATCGAATCTTCAAAGATCATTATAAAAGCTGAGCATGAACTTGAGACGTTCAATATGGGTGCCGCAAGCCTTGAAAAGCGAGTGTTGAAGTACATCCGTGATGTTTGTAACAATTTATTAACTCAAGCAAAAACTCTATCCCATCGAAACGAGTTAGAGAGCATCGTATATGCTGAAGCAACAATTTTGCTCTCAAGATTAAATGG
>JBHLOP010000066.1:0-9203 GCA_048940375.1 Promethearchaeota archaeon
GACCCGACAGATGGGAATAGTGGCAGCAATGAGGGAGGAGGCAGTAATAATGATAGTAGTAATGATAGTGGTGATAATAGTGGAGGTGACTCCTCAGCAGAAACTGCGGCGTTAATAGTGACAATTAGTTTGGAAAATGGCACCCGGTTCAACTCCAATTCAAAAAAAGAGATTTTTGTTACAGTTAGCAACGATCAAGGTGCTCCGATCGAGCAGGCCCATGTCACTATCACATTAAACACCAATAATACACTTGAATGTCAAGAAATCGAACCAGGCATCTATAAAACAATATTAATTACTTCAGAGTTGACTCCAGGTGAATACCTATTAATTGTCAAAGTCGAAAAATCGGGTTATAGAACTTCACAACTAGAGTATAATCTCACAGTCGTAAAAGGTCTTAATTTTACAACAATTTCATTAGGCGTTCGAATCGGTGCAGTGAGTGGCATTGGCCTAATGTTAACTATAATTGGGAAACGAAAACTGTTTGATGACATTACTTTGGATTTGTAAAATTGAACCATTAGCTTAAATAAACATGGTGAAGTGTTTTGCAGAAGAACAGATGCAAACTCAATGAAAATACGATCTATTCTCATCTTTCGGAAATGGATGAATTCTCAAAAGTAATTGAACAATACAAGATAGGTCCTTATAATATAAAAATACATAGGTGCGCAGGAAAATATACCAACGAAGCACTATACACCTATAACAGTCTAGCAGATACCTCACCTTTTTGTGAGATCGTTGAATCAATTGCAAAACATCTTTCAGGAAGCATGATCTTTGATAATGAGACTAAACACAAACCTCTGGATCCTCATTTCTATAGTCTACAAGAGTTATTCAATACGAGGAAGACACTAATTAAAGAGTATATTTACCAACATTACCCTGAATTTGCATCAATGAAAGATTTAGATGAATTAATAGATCTCGCCTGCTATAAACTAACGGGTATCAACAAGATTGCCCCTTTTCTTATGGATAAACACATAGAAGAGTTTTATCTGGATTGTCCTAACACCCAGCTCTATTTGGACCATCGAACGTGGGGACGTTGTAAAACTAATGTTATTTTGTCTGAAGATGATTTAGAACGTATAAAAACAAGATTACGCTATGAAAGCGGTCTACTACTTGACGAAAGCAATCCTTCCATCAAAACAGAGTTGATCACTGATAATTTTCATGTTCGTACCTCTTTGGACATTGCTCCTCTTGCTGTCGATGGTTTGCATTTAGATGTACGTAAATTAAAGCGTAAAGCCTTTACTCTTCCAGAATTGGTAGCGAATGGTACTTTACCTGTAGAAATTGCCGCTTACTTATATTTTGCATTGCTTCGACGCCGTAACATAACAGTCATTGGGGAACCTAATTCGGGTAAAACTACACTTGTCAATGCACTGGACCTAATTACTCCTCCAGAATGGCGGAAAATCACAATCGAAGATGTCATCGAAAGTGTACCCCAGCATAATTACGATAAACATCAAGTACGGTTACAGGTTATCCCCTTTGAAGGTGAAAATACCTCGCGAAGCAAGAGTAAAGAAATTGTAAAACTATTACATCGATCGCCTGATTACGTTTTCTTAGGGGAAATTCAAACCCAGGAACACTCGCAGGCAGTATTTCATGCACTAACAGCAGGTCTTCACTTAATACAAACTTGCCACGCCTCGTCACCTGAGAATCTGATTGTCCGCTGGGTAGAACATCATGGTATTGCCCCTATTAATCTATTAACTTTGGATCTCATCGTCTTTATGCGGGCTTATTCTCACCAAAAACTTATCCGTAAGGTAAGACGAGTAAGTGAGGTGGAAAAACCATTTGAAAAAACCGATATACCTCTGGAAATCGATCTAAAAGTCAACACTATTCAATTATTCGATGTCTTTGATCTTGATAGGCAGCTAATAAAGACTTTAACCGAACAATTCGATGCACCTACTATAAAAGCAATCAGAATAGTTGAAGGGTTAACCTTGGAAGAATTCATTGAAGAAATGTCTACATACATAAAAATACTCACTTATTTGGTGCAGAAACAATTGTTTGATCCTTATCTCAATGTGCGAATCTTCCATGGACTACACGCTGAAAAACTCAGTCATAAAACGAATTATAACGAAATAGACTGGCCCAGTCTCTGTAAATATATTGTTAACCAGATTAATGAATAGCTGAGGTTTATACATTGTTTTCATATCTGCCTATGAATATATACAAAGCATTTTCTATACAACCTTTCAAATTGATAGGAAAAAAACTCTGTCCCTCTTCTTTACTAATGCCATGTCGTTATTATGAAGAGTTAAATCTCACTCCAGAGGATATTTCTGCTGGTTCAAAAGGCTTAGCAACCATTGTTTTCTTAATAATTGTCAGTTTTTCATTTATTTTAGATCTTTCCCCCCTTCTTTTTTCATCAGTTGCATTACTTGTCGCTTATATCATTCATGGTTTATTAATGCGCTTTCTCCCTCTAAGATACGCTCATGAACAACTAAACATTGAGAAATATGCTGATCTAATCTTAAATACTATGTTATTGGCGCTACTAACTGGATCAACGTTCGATGCGATATACTTAGTTGCTAAAAGTGATTTCCCTCAAGTTTCAAAAGATTTCGAAAAAATACTCTTTCAGGTTAATAACAATGAAGATCCAGAAAGGTTATTACTAGATTATGCTCAGAAACAGCCTTCTATTACACTTCGAAAACACATATCTAATTTATTCGCTATTAATGATTTAGAAACATCCATTGAATTGATGAAGGATTCAACTCAATTGGAGGTGCGCAAAGCCTACGATCGCTTCACTATTGAATTAGACAGCCGCTTAACCTTAATTATCGGAATGACTACTTTTCTACCAATCTTTTTGGGACTCTTCCTAATTCTTTATGGGTTTGCTAGTTCTCCTTTCATTTTGTTTATTATCCCTCTTCACATTTGCCTATTGTATATCCTTAAGAATAAGGTCTTAAGTGACAGAATTGAGCTGGTCGGATGAAACAACAATCAACCATAGTATTACATCAGTCAGATGAAGAATTGAGTGAAATTGCTTGTTTTCTAGGCTTTTTCGCTGATGAATTGAAACTTGGTATTTGCCCAGAACAGGCATTTACCTATGCTTTAAGCAAATATAACGGGGTTTTAAAGCCACATTTTATGATCGCCGTTCGTCAGTTATTTGTTGGAGCTTTACCCCTAAAACAAATCTTGAAAGATCTTGCTTCTTCACTCAATAATATTAACAGTCGATATCTATTACAGCTCACCTGTAAATTTCTAGAAAAAGATTCTATAGAAGCTGGCAAAGTCCTCCTTTCTATGGTTAGAGCTTTAGAGGAAAATAATAACTTGATTAAAAAGCGAAATCATTTCTTGAGAGCAAAAAACCTTAAAACTAAGGTCTTATCACTAGGAACTTCATTAGTGATGGGATATATAGCCGCTCTTACACCTCTTTTTTCAATGCTATTCCTACTTCGGCAACAGAATTTCTCAGAACTTACTAATAACCTAGCGTTCAATCCACTAGGTTTTTGGCCTGCTTTTGTAGGTTTTTTCTTCATTGGAATATTAACTGCTTACCAACTCACAGAATTCACTGATGGAGAATCTTCTTGGTCCATGCTAATCCTATCTGCAATGATCTTCGTTATCACTTTTCTACTAACCCAAAACCTTCTAAAAATCTTAATTTGGTGAATTAAACAACGATGTATTATCGTTATTTTTGAAAACTTCTTGAAACGAGATTTATATGATCATTTTAGGTTTTTGTTCGCCTTTAACGTATTTTTTTAATAAAGTGCAATAATGATCCCGGATACTATATTCAGCAACATTCGCTATTTTTGCTAATAATTTCTGTGTGAGGACTGATCGCCGTTCAAATTGTTTAGCAATTAATATATCGGCTCCGTAAAGTATTGAGGTTGCAAATATGTAAGGATGTCTACCACCGCGTTGTTCAGTTGTGATTTCTTGTAAGAGTATATGTGCTGCTTTTAAAATATGTGATTGATACTCGAATAATGTCCAAAATCTACGCTTAATTCTATTTATAACCTCAGGATGCTTTAGAACTTTACTAACAAGCCTAGGGATGTAATCTTCGCTTTTTCTTTGTACAAGTTCAATTCCTGGGGATTTTTTTAGAAGTTCGATTCCACGGATGACTTTTTTAGGTGGAATCCTATGCCCTAACTGTCCAAATGCTTTTATTACTTCTTGTAGAGTAATTGGTGCTCTGTGTTCTCGAATCGCTATGAAAAGAGAAGCAACCATTAGAACAGGATGCGTTAAAATTTCATTCTGGCTAACATGCTTAAGACTAGTGCGATAAACATATGCTGCTCTCTGTTTTATTTTATCTGACAAATGAAGAAGAGAAACTGCTCTATTCAATGATTTTAATACTCTGTATTGGGATTCTTTATGACGTATTCGTGCCCTGAAATTATAGATACGGTTTAATTTTCTGAAATAGAGATCTTTCTCTTTTGAAAGATGATTTCCCTTATGATCTCGACTATTTTTTTCATTATGATTCCCGATATAACTACCCATTCCATCAACAATATCCATTCTCTCACCTGGACTCACATATTGCTTTGCCATTTCTTTTTTGTCAGTAAATATTGAGATAATGTAGTCCTGGGGTACATACTGAGTATCAGCAACTAGCCCACATTCTTCACACACATAAAGCCCTCTACATAACACTATGTTACCATTACATTCACTACATGATTGGAGGTTATAATCGCTCATCTTTCACCACCAAGGAGACGTATTATGAAAAGTTAGGAAATGCTTTAATGACAAGACAAATCCACATTTATTATAGATATCAATTTAATCTTATAAGTTTTTTTAATAAACAATATCTATTTAATTTAACAAAAAGTTCGTTTGATGTGATTAACTAAATTGGCGGAGAGTTAAGCGAAGGTATTTTGACCTAATACGAAACTTATCGATTTACAAAATTTTTAATTTTAGCTTGAAGTAATGCTAATTGGTCTCTGATCGGTATTTAAAAAAACAATTTATTCTCCTAACTAATTACAGGAATTAAAATAACTTGCTTTATTGTTTATCTCAAAAAAATCAATCTAATTCTCAATGTTCATCCAAATAGAGTGATCCAAACACCAGTATCTAAATAGAGAAACAGCATAAACAAAAGAAAGCCGCCAAAAATCATTTTCTTGCCATTACGTACATCTATCCCTGACATGTAACATATTAAGCCTATTGCAAAGACAAAACCACCTACCATCCAGCCCATACGAAAAATAAAACTCATCGTATTGGTCAATGTATCAGTTAGCAATGTTGGTAGTTTATGAAGACGATCAAGCTTTTCCCATGGATCACTTTCTACTTGCATAATTATTACACTCATCCTCTATTTTAACTCATATATAAAAAGCCAACGCATTTTTATCTGAATTTACAGCAAGTTGGATGGTTTTATTTTGAGATGCCTTCTTGAAATGAAATATCTATTTCGGACTATTTCAAAAAGCGGGGTTTATATACGTTCTCGTATTCAACTGTGTGATAGAGTCTTAGAATAGATTTGAATCGCAACTGTGATTTGAGATTTAAAAAACAAGAATCTCTTGAAAGCTCAAAGGAAAAGTAATACGAAAAAAACCAATCTGATTTCTTAATTAAATTTTTCCTTTGGTGGAAACTTATGAGTCTTGAAATAGGCAATGAAGAATTTACATATGCTTATTTATGGGATTATTTAACTAGGGCAAAGAATAATGAACGTAATAGTAAAAGAGTAGTTCCAAGATTAATTGGAAAGCCTTCTTTTAATATACCAAAGGATTATTCCTATTTAGCAGACTTAAAGGTTGAAAAAATACATACAATAGGCGATTTCAGAGTTAAACCTGGAGACGCTATTTTAGCAACATGGGAAAATGGTGAAGAAAAACTCTTTTCTACCATAAATACATTAAAAACACATTCATACCCAAAGAACGAGCTTTATGGAATTATTATTGACTATGATTCCAAAAATTACTATATTTCATTTTCGGGTAGATTTTCATCTCAGGAACTCAAATATTGTGACATAGTTAATCTAAGAAAAGTTGATAACCAAATTCTGCTACGAATTCAAGAAAATATTTTGGAAAGAATTCAAAATGGCGAAAGCAAACAGTTACGAAAGCTTAGAACATTTCTTGAAGAAGGAAACATCTTTGATTCTATAACACCAATAACTCTACATCATACCAGAGAACTTCTAAACGAATCACAACAAAAAGCAGTGGGACATTGCCTTAATTTAACGAACGATAATTATTTCTTTCTGATTCATGGGCCTCCTGGTACTGGAAAAACTACCGTAATCTCAGAATTGGTTTTACAACTGTTTAAAAGAAATCAAAGAATACTTATAACATCACATACTAACATTGCTGTAGATAACGCCCTGGAAAAGATCATAGAGGCTCTTAAAGAAACAAATGAGTATGACATTAAACAATTAGTTCTTCGATTAGGAATAAATGCCAAATTATTACCAAATATCAGACCACTTTTAGGAACTATAAGAAATTTCGAGGAATTGAGATCTTATAAAATCGTCGGTTCTACATTAACGAAAGCTGGACTATACACTCTTAATTCTAATTTTGACTGGAACAATCCATCCTTTGATTATGTCATTATCGATGAAGCTAGTATGGCTAGTATACCTTTAACGCTTGTGGGTATGATATTTGGTAAGAAGATAGTTCTTGTTGGCGACCATCTTCAGCTACCTCCAATTTTCAATGTACCAATAAAACAGCAGTTAGAGAAATCACTTTTTGAAGTCCTAATTTCAAAATATCCTGATCATAGTATTTTTTTGAATACACAATATCGTTCGAATAAATATATCTCCATGTTTCCAAGTCATTTTGTCTACAATGATCGATTAAAAACTGCCTATGGTATAGAAAATATTCAAATTGACTACTTTCCTCCAAACCGAGATAATTGGACTCAAAGTCTCTCCGGTCGATACCCTATCGTATGGATTGATACCCATAACTATAATGGGCAAGGTTTTGAATGGAAATTATTTGGCAAACGATATTCTGCATGTAATTTAAGCGAAGCGGCCTTGATCATTAAGATTATGAAAGAATATCAGAAAGCGGGTTACTCTCTTGAGAAAGACATAGCAATAATTACACCATTTCGTCTTCAAGCCACACTAATAGGACGATTGATTAAACAGACGTTTCCAAAACAGATGAACAATGTCTATAATCTGTGGTCATTTACAAAATCAAGCACAATTGACTCATATCAAGGTCGCGAGAATAATATTGTCATTATTTCGCTAGTAGATGACGGCATTAATCCTAGAGCTGCTAAGGTTTTACAAGATAATCGTAGAATCAATGTAGCAATTACAAGAGCAAAGAGAAAACTTATCATTTTAGCATCATACAAACTAGCTAAGGCAATAAATATCCCTCTAATAGCAGCTTTATTCAAGTATATTCAACAATATGGGCACTTTTCAAAGGAATTACTAACCCATCTGTCATCAGAAGAGTTAGAAAAAACAAAATCTACTTTAAACATGATTTTAAATCAAGAATAAGTCTTCAAAGCTTGTCTCAAAATTTTAAACAGTCTTTCTCTGAGTTTTGTCGTTTTAAAATTTATATAATGAGTTAATCGTTCGTTCTATTTTTGTTTTTGAGAAAACAAAGAATTTGATTCGTAAAAACGCGGACTTTAAATAATCCGTTATTAAAAGTCTGTGGTGAAACGTTAATGGGAGTTAAACAGCTATCCGCTAACAAGATTACTAATACACAAGAAAAAGTAGCAAAATTTTTACTAATGGGCAGCGCAGGTGCTGGGAAAAGTACCTTTGGATCCTGTCTTGAGTGTATAGTTGAGAGATCACAATTAGAAACGAATAGCATGTATACTCCGACGCCAGGAGTTGCATTTTATAAGGTGCCCTTGAACAATGGTAAGTGTTATGTTAATTGGGAGCTGGGAGGTCAACAGCGCTATCAACCTCTTTGGAGACTCTGGTGGAGAGGTGCAACAGGTGCCTTCTTGATTATTGATTCCTCGAATATAGATAGTTTTACAGTTACTAAGAATATTCATCAGTTGATTGTAGGTGAATTACGTCTACCTTATGTAATATGTGCAAATAAACAGGATCTTCCAAACTCCTTACCCATTGAAGTTATTGCTGACCATTTGGACATAAATGATCCTACTATAATTTTTCCCACATCAGCAGTAACTGGCGCAAATGTTAAGGAAGCGTTTCTTGAGTTAGTGCAAAGAACGGAAAGGGAGGCGTGAGTGGTGATCGGTGAGCCCTTGTTTTTAAAATCCTATCCATTGCAGGAATGCGGCATTAAATCAATCTTGCTCCTAAAGTTCGACGTTATGGCTGGACCTTATATTGCTTTTGAGGGTATATGTTCAAAAAGTAAGGTAGCAGATACTCTAAAGGATCCCATCATTCTAGCACAGTTCCATATGGGGCTAGCTGAGACCGATGTTGACGTCATAGAAAAACAGGGCGAACGCATGGTGATTGCACGCCGTAATCGAATCATAGAGGGCACCGATGCTAAGGACATTCTAATCTTGATCATTGAGGATGATATCTCCACCGACGAAGCCTATCAACTAGCCAACGAGTTGTTGGGACGTACTGGCGGCGATCAAAACTATTTGCGTAATGAATTGCGTCTTCTCTGTGATAATGCGCAACAACTAAAGGATCGACTGAAACTGCCAACCCAACAGCCGCTGTTTGTCAAAAAATCGGATCTTATGAAGGAAGCCGGCATGAAAATCCCGGTCATGACTCCTGAACAAAAAGACAAGGTGTTAAGGGGTGAAATTGCTTCTAAGCTGGTGAATGATTACCCCATGGATCTGATCACCAACTTGGTGCAAGGAGTCAACAACAAGATCACCATCCTTAGTTTATGGAAATTATATTCTCCCTTTAATATCGACCTATTAGAGGTCTATCAGTTTTTTAGCACCCTACATGAATTGGAGGTATGTCAATTTGAGGAAACCCTTTTCTACCATTCACGGAGATTATAAACCTTTGAAAATTACACTCAGGGAGGAACCAATCGACTATAATACTAAAT
>JBHLOP010000067.1:0-9159 GCA_048940375.1 Promethearchaeota archaeon
GAGAGAATTGCAGAATTGGCTGCACTCGCAGAAAAACATAATGTCAAATTTCTGCGACTTCAGTTCGTAGATATTTTTGGGACGCTCAAGAACGTTGCAATTCCGATCGCTCACCTTGGCGATTCAGTAACTAATGGTACGGGATTCGATGGTAGTAGCATTAAAGGATTTACCCCCATCTATGATAGCGATATGATAGCTATGCCCGACCCAAACACTTGGGCTATTCTTCCATGGAGACCTAAGGAATTAACAACTGCAAGAATGATTTGCGATATTATGCGTCCTGGCGGAAGACCGTTTGAAGGTGATCCGCGTTATATTCTAAAAAGAGCAATAAAAAAAGCGACAGATATGGGTTACACATTCTTAACTGGACCTGAACTCGAATTTTTCTTAATAAGATTCGATGACGGTGGTTGTGTGTGTCCCATGGACTCCGGCGGCTATTTTGATATGATGCCAATGGACATGGGAACTGACGTACGTCGAGCTGCAATTCTTGCAATGGAAGATTTCGGATTAGAAATCGAAATGAGCCACCACGAGGTTGCTCCCGGGCAGCACGAAATAGACTTTCGATACGCAGAGGCATTAGAGGCAGCTGATAAATCCATAACCTACAAACAAGCAACAAAGGCGATGGCGGTGCAGCTTGGGATGTATGCGACGTTCATGCCAAAACCATACTACGGTGAAAACGGTTCTGGAATGCATGTTCACCAAAGTCTTTTTGCAATTGACACAGGAAAAAATGCGTTTTATGACGCTAGTGCTGATAATTCTCTTAGCGATGTGGGTAAATGGTATATTGGTGGTCTATTAAAACACGCTAAAGCTTTAACTGCAGTTGTAGCACCCACTATTAATTCATACAAACGCCTAGTACCAGGTTATGAAGCTCCTGTCTATATTAGCTGGGCTTTCGCAAATAGATCTGCCCTCGTTAGAGTACCAAACTATCATCCAAATCTGGAAAAAGCTATTCGCGCAGAATTTAGATGTCCTGATGTTTCCTGTAACCCATATTTGGCATATACAGTTATGTTGAGTGCAGGACTTGACGGAATTAAAAACCAAATTGAGATGCCAGAAACATTGAACTGTACTGGACTAAATATATACGATTTTACTGAGCAAGACTTAGCAGACAGAGGCATAGAAATGCTTCCAGGCTCATTAACTGAAGCTTTAAATGAATTAGAAAAAGACACCGTGATAAAAGAAGCGCTTGGCGAATATACCTTTAACTTATATCTCAAATTGAAACGCGCTGAAATTGCAGAGTACGAAGAATATGTGAAGGGCGATCCCGATCACATGCAGAAAATTACACAGTGGGAAATTGACAAATATCTTATTCGCGTTTAACCATGCGTTTAACCATAGACGCCCACTCTTCTTTTTTTTAACTATTGGCATTTCATGTCAAGTTAGGAAAAAGAAAGCATAGATCAATTTTACATATGTAAAAATATCTTGGTGAATAATGTTCAATACTTTATAAAGTAAAATTGAACTTGTATAGTATCATTTGATTGTTTGAACATTTGACCTCCATATTTTTATCAAATGTGCAAAAATCCCGCTAGTCAGTGGATATTCCTTCATTTTGACATTTACGTATAACAAAAGATTTTTATATGTGAGTCAATTACGTGAATGGGCTTCAGTCATATGATGAATCTATTATTTACAAATGTAAACTATTGAATCTATGGACGATGTGTCCTATGAACAGATACAAGTATGTTATCATTGGAAATTCAGCAGGCGGAATTGGAACTGTTGAAGCCATTAGAGAGGTTGATAAAGTTAATGGTATAGCAATAATCTCTGATGAGCCCTATTCTGCCTATTCAAGACCTTTAATTTCATATCTTTTGGCAGAGAAAGTTAAATTAGACGATATTTACCTCAGAAATCCTAATTTCTATGAAGATAATGGTGTAACTACTTTTTTTGGTACTCAAGCGACAAATATCGATTTTGAAGAAAAAAAAGTCACGTTAGAAAATGGTAATGAATTACAGTATGATAAACTTTTGCTAGCTACTGGGGGTACACCTTTTGTCCCAGATATGCCAGGATTAGATAAGAAAGGGGTTTTCAGGGGATTCAACACATTAGATACTGCACTTGAACTCCAAAAAACAATAGCTGAAAAAAAAGGAAGAGCTGTTATTTTAGGCGGAGGGCTTATTGGACTCAAAGCAGCTGAATCGCTAAGAATGAAAGGACCCGAAGTTATTGTTGTTGAACTTCTAGATCGACTTATGCCACTAGTTATAGATCAACGGGCCTCTCAATGGGTTGAAACAGTACTTGAAAAGCAAGGCATCAAGATAATAACTGGTAATACCATTTCAGAAATAACTGGAAAGATATCTAATCCTAATGAAGTGGGAGGAGTCATTCTAAAAGATGGAAGCACTATCCGATGCGATATTGTAGTTATAGCGATAGGTGTACGACCAAGGATAGAATTAGTAAGAGAAAGTGAAGTAGAAGTCAATCGGGGAATTTTAGTTAATAAGAAAATGGAAACTAGTGTGCCCGATGTTTATGCTTGCGGTGATTGTGCAGAAGTCTATGATTTTATTATAGATTCATTCAGATTGACTCCCTTGTGGCCAACCGCTTTTGTCGGTGGGAGAATCGCAGGATTCAATATGGCTGGTGACTGCAAAGAGTACCATTGGGGCACCAGTATGAATTCTACGACCTTTTTTGGCTTTCCAATCATCTCTGCTGGAATAATCAACCTTTCAGAAGAAGAAAAATCAGATTATGAGATTTTAAGCCGAAATACTGAGAAATTTTACAAATCAATTATTCTAAAGGATAATAAAATAATGGGATTCGTTCTAGCAAATGAGATAGATCGTGCAGGAATTTTCCTTGGATTAATGAGAAACAAAATTGATGTCTCGGAATTTAAGGATGATTTACTTTCTGAGGATTTCGGTCTTATACACTTGAGCGATCAGGTAAGAAACGATTTACTAGCAAAGGAGGATCTCTCATGCATGACTTGAAGAAAATAGCAAATCCGTATAATGATGACAAAGTCATTTCCAACTGCAGTATCTTCGGAATGATGAACGTCAAAGGAGATTTGTTCTATGGAAATGACATACTTCATGCGATTGCTAACATGCATGAGAGAGGCAATGGGTTAGGTGGAGGATTCGCAATTTATGGACTATATCCAGATTTCAAAGATTATTATGCATTTCATATAATGTTTCAATCTCGAAAAGGAAAAGAACTCACAGAAGATTTTCTTAAGCATAATTTTGAGATAGAATTTGACGAAGAAATTCCCACTAAACCAACTCTTGGCATTGATCAACTCCATGCGCCAATAGTCTGGCGTTATTTCGTACAGCCTCAAGTTGAAAATCCAGACTACATTGTGAAGAAAGTAATGGAGATCAATACACAAATCCAAGACGCTTTTGTTTTTTCAAGCGGCAAAAATAGCGGTATCTTCAAAGGCGTTGGATATCCAGAACAGATTGGCGAATATTTCCGTTTAGAAGAGTACAAAGGATATCTTTGGACCGCCCACGGTAGATTCCCGACAAATTCACAAGCGTGGTGGGGTGGGGCGCATCCTTTTGGTATTTTAGATTGGTCTGTAGTGCACAATGGAGAGATTTCATCTTACGGCACAAACAAACGCTTCCTTGAAATGTATGGCTACATCTGCACATTATTCACGGACACAGAAGTTGTCGCCTATGCTGTTGATCTGTTAATGAGACGACATAACTTACCGATTGATTTAGTTGCCAAAGTCTTTTCTGCTCCTCTTTGGAGTGAAATAGATGCATTAGATGATGAAATACTTCGCAATCAATATATTATACTACGCAAGGCTTTCGGCGAGCTCCTGCTTAACGGACCATTTACAATAATTATAGCACACGAAGGTGAAATGATTGGTCTTACTGATAGAATCAGACTACGTCCTTTAAGTGCAGGAATTGATGAAAAGAACAATATGCTTTATTTATCTTCGGAAGAGGGATCTATCCGACTAGTTTGTCCAGATATTGAAACCACATGGATTCCAAAAGGCGGTGAACCAATTATAGGTCGATTAAAAGATCGTAGAGTTCTCTACAATAAAGAAGCTGTTCATGCGGTAGGTGAATCATAATGAAATCACAATTACTCCCCGAATTTCTTATTGAAAGAAATGAAGATAGATGTATACGTTGTGGCGTGTGTCTTCGCCAATGCGGTTTTGAAGTTCATCATTACGACGAAGAACTTGATCAAATGTTTGTAAAAGAGGAAGACTGTGCTGGATGTCAAAGATGCGCAGTCTTATGTCCAACAAATGCATTAATTATTCGACCAAATCCCGCTGATTATCGTCCTAATGCAAACTGGACTAAGGATGTCATAAATAATCTAAAAAAGCAAGCTGACACTGGAGGAGTCTTACTTACAGGTTGTGGCAACCCACAGCCTTACAAAATCTATTTTGACCATCTATTAATTAATGCAAGTCAGGTCACAAACCCAAGTATAGATCCTTTACGGGAACCAATGGAATTGAGAACATTCCTTGGTAAAAAACCTGAAAAAATCTCCTTCGACTACGAGAATGGCACTTTGTTATATGAAGAAACAGAACAAGTAATGATAGAAACGCCTATTATCTTCTCTGCAATTTCTTTTGGAGCGATAAGTTTTCAAGCGCAGAAAGCATTGGCACAAGCTGCTACAGAATTTGGAACGCTTTTTAATACAGGAGAAGGCGGATTACCTCTTGAATTGCGAAAATATGGTGATAATGCTATCGTGCAATGCGCTTCGGGGCGATTTGGTGTTGACTCAGATTACCTAAACACCTCTAGGATCGTTGAAATTAAAATAGGTCAAGGAGCGAAACCAGGTATAGGTGGTCATTTGCCAGGCGAAAAGGTTTCAGTTACAGTCTCACAAACCAGAATGATTCCTGAAGGAACTGATGCCTTGTCTCCTGCTCCTCAACACGACATTTACTCTATTGAAGATCTTTCTACGCTGATCTACGCTCTAAAAGAGGCTACAAATTATAAACCGATTTCAGTTAAAATTGCAGCAGTTCATAATGCAGCAGCTATAGCCTCTGGTATTGTACGCGCAGGTGCAGATATCGTTGCGATAGATGGATTCCGTGGAGGCACAGGTGCCGCCCCTCAAATTATTAGAGACAATGTAGGGATTCCAATTGAACTTGCATTGGCATCAGTTGATGATCGACTGCGAGCGGAAGGGATCAGAAACCAGTGCTCCATTTTATGTGCTGGAGGATTTCGCAATAGTGCAGATATCGTTAAAGCAATCGCTCTAGGTGCTGACGCAATTTATATCGGAACTGCCGCACTTGTGGCTATGGGCTGTACGCTTTGCCAACGGTGCTATACAGGCATATGCAATTGGGGCATATGCACACAAGATCCCTATTTGGCAAAACGATTGAATCCAGATATCGCAAAAAGACGATTACTTAACTTATTGAGAGCGTGGAGTTTAGAAATCAAAGAAATGCTGGGCGGTATGGGTATCAACGCGTTAGAAAGTCTCAGAGGAAACAGATTGCATTTAAGAGGAATTGATTTAGCAGACTGGGAACTTAAGGTCTTAGGTGTGAAGGGGGCTGGTGAGTAGATGAGTCGTTACGCTAAAGTAATTAACGCTGCAGGCGTACATTTTCGTGATTTGAATCAACAGATCAGGAACGCTGCAAATAACGGGATTAGAAAACTTATTATCGAAAATGTTTACGGACATCGCTACATTGGTACTGGTGTATACGATCGGCAGTTAGAGATTGAAGTTAACGGAACTCCTGGGCAAGATTTAGGAGCATTTTTGAACGGACCTATTACCATTCAGGTATATGGGAATGGCCAGGATGGAATAGGTAACACAATGAACGACGGCAAGATCATCGTTCATGGTAACGCAGGAGATCTTCTTGCCATGTCAATGCGTGGCGGCAAGATTTTCATACGAGGAGATGTTGGCTACCGAGGGCTACTACATATGAAAGAATACTTAGAGAAAAAGCCATTAGTTGTGATTGGCGGTACGGCTCAGGATTTCTTTGGAGAGTATTTAGCGGGCGGAATCGGAATTCTACTTGGGTTAACTTTAAGAAAAGGTCAAACTCACAGAGCTAATTTCATAGGAACAGGCATGCACGGAGGCACCATATATATTCGTGGCGATGAAGACAGTATACAAGAGTCTCAGTTAGGAAAAGAAATTAGCCCTGTTGAAATGGACGAAGACGACTTTAAATTACTAGAAAAAGCCATTAGAGAGTTTGCATGGTATTTTGATGGTTTCAACCATAAAGAAATCTTAGATATGCCATTTACTAAACTTATTCCTGTTCATAAACGTCCTTATGGAAAATTATATGCGTATTAATTGATTTAATTTGAAATTTGAAGCAGGTGATCCTTGTGAAAAGAATTTATGCTAACGAAGAAGTATGTATAGGCTGCAAACTTTGTGAGATTTGGTGTACAGTTCAACATTCAAAATCAAAAGACATAATCAAAGCATTTAAACATGAATTAAAGAAGTCAGATCCAAGAGTATTAGTCGAAATAAGTAAACCAATTTCATTTGCATTGCAATGCCGCCACTGTAATGAACCTGATTGTGTGTATGCGTGCATAGGAGGAGCGCTGTTTGTCGATAAGAAGAACGGAACAGTTCAACATAATCCCGATAAATGTGTAGGTTGCGCTTCGTGTATAATGGTGTGCCCCTATGGTGCTATCGCGCTTGCTAAGGACGAAAATGATGCAATCAAAGCCGTGTCAAAATGTGATCTTTGTCCAGATATTGAAATTCCTGCGTGTGTAGCGCATTGTCCAAATGAAGCATTAGTGTACGTAGAAGAAGAAATTGAGTAAAAAGTAGAGGGACTGTGTGGACAGTCCCAGTCTCGTCTATATACATAGCACCGCTAATGCACGCTTCTTTGTGACCTTTCTCGTCCCCTACCTGTCATCCATTCCCGTCATTGAAGGCGTCAGACCTCTCAGGTGCAGTCTCATGCACAAGAACGTGTTCTCCGCGTGATGCGAGGAACATTCCGCTTTGTATTCGGTATATTTGTTTGCGAAGCGAACTACCATCCAACAAGTTGGGTGATTTCTGCTCTCCTAGGCTGTTCTGTTTATCCAATACGGCGTACGCCAAGCAAAACACCTCGGTATACTGCACATAGACTTAGTAACTGACTACTATTTAAGTGGAGAGAGACTTGCGTGAAAATGATGCTGGTGAACTCCAACTAACGCAATTCATACTCCCAGCAAATTGAGGGGTCTTCTTGCGGAGAAAAGATAAAAGATTCAGAGCTCCTAAATACCTATCGCATGGAAAACGATCTCACTTTACAACAGTTAGATGATTTTTTGACAGTTTTGTTAGACAGATTTCAAACGATGTTTAATGAAATGAGAGCATTGGATGAGACTTTTGAGAGCGTAGATATGAGCGCAATCAAGCGCATTGTTGTGTACAGCTCCCCAGAAAAAGGATCAGTCTTAGAAATTTTTGATAAACTCATAGACTATATGTTCACGTTTCCTATTCTTGAAAGGATAGGAGAAGTTTATATCAAGTCACGTATCCAAACGCTCTCAGATGCTTTCGATATAGGGTTCAAATACGAATCAGCAAAATGGGCGGAAGACAGAAGAATCACCAATTCTCTTCTCCAGAGACTTGATAGGTTTCTTGAGTTAATTAGGTTAAGAAAACCTTCATTCCTTAAAGAGGAATAATTGCTATTGCTATTGCTCGAGATGAAAATAATAATGTAAAAGTGGTTTCAAAATGTGATCTTCGTCCAGATCGCGATGTCCCCGAGTGTGTAGCGCATTGTCCAAATGAAGCATTGGTTTACGTTGAAGAAGGAATTGAATAGGCTTGTTTATTCATTTGTATAGCGCGTAGCCCAGATAGAAATCCTCTCAAATATATCTTCTAAATCTTTTCCAGGTTTAGTAAGACTATATTCGACCCTGACAGGAATTTCGTCGTTAAAGACTTCCCGAATCAAAATTCCATTAGTTTCTAATTCTCTTAATCGCTCAATAATGGTCTTGGGACTCCCACCAACCTCTTTTTGCAATTCGTTAAAACGTAATTTATTATGAAGTAAGAGTGCCCTAATTATGGACAGTGAGTGCCTCTTTCCAAAGAGATGTAATACACTTTGAAGAACGCATTCGTTTGTACAATCGAAGTCTTCCTTATGTTTTAAACAATGCCAATGAAGGTGTTCTTCAGTATTATCAGTCTTTTCGGGATCGATACATTCATTTTTTTGGCTCACAAGACTCACCTATCAATACACTTTACTTTTAGGTAGTTAGTTCCAAACTTTGCTCTTACCAATTTATAACTTTTTGAAGTTATATTATTTTTGGAAGTGAATCTAAAATCTTTACAAAAGTGTATAAGTACCAAAAAAAAAGTAATGGTCTTTCAAAGACGATGATAAAACATGGTCAAAGTGTTTTATAAAACTAGGAGGTGAAAAAATGGTTGATAAACACGCAGAAGAGTGTGAATGCGACAAACCAGAAATTCGGGATTCTTTTAAGGGTGATTGCTCAGAAAAACAAATAATAGAGTGTCATGGTCGAGAAATGCTTGAAAAATTGAAAAAAGAAGGTAAGATTTAACTTGGTAACCAGCTAGTCTTCTTGTCGTTTTTTTTTCCTTTTCATTTTTAATTGTTGGCTTTTTGTTTTTTCAAAATCTATGAACTTGATTTTCTTACGTCTATGTTTTTATTAAATGCCTCTAAATAATAAATTCAATTCAAGGTTTTGAGTTTTGATGGTGATAAGGAGATATGAAACATATAGAGGGCAATTTCATTGGCACGGATGATGTTAGATTATACTATCAAGTGTGGCGACCTGAAACGACCGCTAAAGCGGTTGTTCAAGTGGCTCATGGCCTAGCAGAGCATTCTGGTCGCTATTTAAATATTGTAAATGCATTAATTCCACGAGGATACGCCATTTATGCAACAGATCATCGCGGTCACGGTAAATCGGAAGGACTTCGAGCCTATGTGAAAAAATTTGAGTATTATGTTAAAGACCAAAAGACTTTTTT
>JBHLOP010000068.1:0-5963 GCA_048940375.1 Promethearchaeota archaeon
GTACTCTTGAAATTGCAGGTAAGAGAATATATGCATTTTGATTTAGAAAATCGAATTTAGAGAAAGTTTTAAGTATAAAGACTAAAATGTATGTGTTCTAAAGTTCTATTAAATATAAGCTAGCGCAGGAATTTTGTCTCAAATATAAACTTTGTTTGTACAAGTACATATAATCTATGATATTAACTCCGCGGTGCGAAATATGAGTAAAGAAAGAATGAGGTATAAGACGAAATATCTTTTGGAAAATAAAGAGAAACTTGCCAAAATAACTAGGAATATGCGGGTTATCAGTATAATTAGCTTTATTGTACCACTTGTTCTTTATATAGCACTTAATGCATTTGTACAAAATCCATCAAAATGGGCGTGGGAATGGGAACCTATCATAATAATTACAGGATTTGCTGGTGCATCAATTTTTCATTTATTATGGATGGTCGTTGCTAACAAAGGCGTTGAATTAGAATTTAAAAAAGATCCTCTTAATGCGTATTCAAAATGGCGTAGATTACCTTTCTTAGGAGCAACAAGTTTGATATGGGGATTTGCTGCGTATGGTTTCTTGTGGGAATGGATGTTAAGTGTTATATTTTTGACGATTTTTGTCTTTCTGTTCATAGTTTTGTTTAAATTCAATGAGGGCTATGCAGACTGGGTAAACAAGATTGTACGTATTGCTGATAAAAGAAGCAAAAGATTACAGAAACAAGAAGAGAGAAGAACGAGAATGCGATAGCTCAACACTTCTAATGAATTACTTTGTTACAATCAAGTGTAATGTCTTATACAGTTAAAGTATGCCTGTCCAGAAACCTTTTACTTTTTATTCATTATACATAGTTGTGGGGAGATTTGGAGAAAACTTGGAGGTGTGATTCTGCTAACTGAATTATTTGAAAGGATTTTTAGGGAAGGTAAACCACCTCCTTCATTTGGAAAAGCCCATATTCTAATAGTTCTTCTTCATATCGCATCAAAAGAGCCAATAGGACGCTATAAACTTTCAAAAGAACTTGCTATAAGTGATTCAAGCGTTCGGACTATTATAAAATATCTTAAAGAGATTGGACTTTTAAAAGCCATTCCAAAGCAAGGCCATGTACTAAGTAGCGAAGGAAGGAAGTTTGTTAAAGAAATCAGAAAAGAACTTATTAAAATCCGAACTGATTTAAGTTTAAAAGAACTTACGATTGGCAAGTTCGATACAATCTGTCAACTCAGAAATGCCGCTTTAAAAGTGAAAACAGGTGTTGAATTGAGAGATGAAGCAATAAAAGTAGGAGCAGATGGTGCTACAACCATAATATTTGAGAAGAATACGTTATTTATTCCTCCAAAACCAATAGAGGACCTGAAAAAGTCAAATGAAGATCTTTATAATCTGTTGACTTCAAGTTTTGACCTCCAAGAGGGAGATATTTTAATTATAGGGACAGCTTCTGATCGAAAAAAGGCAACAGAAGCCGCAATTGCATCTGTACTAACTTTGCTTCTCCCAGAATGAATTTAAAGAAACTAGAGCATTCAAACCAAAAAAAATGAAACCGTAAAATGTCAAACAACAAGCTTAGAATGTAAAATAAGTAAATGCTTTGAAAAAAAATGTTTGACTACGCGAATTTAATGTTCGTGTGGGTCTTAATCGCTTCCAATAGTTCAGGATATCCTTTGATCGTGGAATTGAAACTAATTTTATAAGAATCTGTTTCTGTAACTAGAGTCACGAGTTCTCCTGCTCCATATCGCGAGGCGATTACACGTTTTTTGACATTAGTTACTTCAGACCAAGGAACTCTGATGGTTTTTCTTCCTCTGTGATATGTAATTGCATCATCAGTTACTTCAATGTTGACCGAAAAAACTCTGTAAACAAATACCGCGTTAATCAAAGCAAGAATTCCGAGTATCACAAAAATCGCTTGCGAGAGCGGCGTGAAGAACACTGGTTGTTCTGCTGCTGGTCTACTCGTTAATACTTCTAGCCACCGAATACTTGAGAGAGTACTTTGTGGAGCAAAGAAAAAGGATCCAAATCCTAATACTAGGAGAACAATTCCCGCACCTGCAGCGATAAGCGTCCACTCTAGTCTCTCCATTAGTTTATAATGAAAAGTTTGTGCCATTATACTCTTTCTCCTTTTAATTTCTAAAAATATTTTGGACAGAGAGATTTTAAACCTACTTATAGCGGCTAATTTTCTGTGTTTCTGCAATTTTCTTTTCTAACATGAGATAAAGTAAAATATTTTCCTTGAAGAGAATAATTATGACTATCTCTTTAGTTGGATCTCACACATTAAAAGAAAAATAGGAAATAAACCGTGAAACTCCATTAATCACTTACTGGATTTTTTGGATTCCTATGAAGATTCACCAGATTTAGTATATTTAGAATTGCACTTTTGTATGGGTTTGGATAGCCTTCATTAGCTCATCATAACCTGTGAGCTTGCTATTAAAGGTAATTTTGCGTGGTTCTGTCTCTGTGGCTAGCGTAACTACTTCTGTGGCTCCAGCTCGCACTCCAACTGTCACACGTTTTTTGACATCAGTCACTTCAGACCACGGCACATTTATCGTCTTGTCTCCTCTTTGATACGTTATTGTCGCATCGTCGATTTTAATGATTGCCGAACCTGCTCTATAGATTAGTACTGCGTTAATTAAGGCAAAAATTCCAAAGATTACGAAGATTACTCGTGTGAGCGGCGTATAAAACGTTGACTGTCCTGCGGCGCGACCCGTTATCACTTCTAACCAACGATTAGCTGATATTGACCTTTCTTGTGGAACAAACACGGGCAGTCCTATACCTAGAAGAAGAAGTACTACACCTGCACCTGCAGCAACAAAAGCCCACATAAATCTATCTAATGTAGGATAATTATATGCTTTTTCCATTTAGTTCATCTCCTTAGTCTCTCATATATAAATGAAAATGCGAGTGATATAAACCTGTGTATAGCGGCTAATTTTCTTGCGTATGGGCATTTTTTTAAAGCCGTCCTGAAGCTATACATCACCACAATTATCTAACGTGTAGGTCTGGCATGCATATTGCTAGTTTAAATTCTATTACAGTCAGTAATTTTTACCTGATAGTTTATTTTTTCTACTGAATATGACTACCAGACCCTTAAAACTGTAAAAACCTTCCATAAGACCATGAACGTTTATAAACCAAGACCCTTAATATACTGCACGAGTTTTTGAATTTTAACACTAAATATGGTGAGTCTATGAGGAATACATCCAGAAAGGCTCTAATGGGACTTCTTGTTGTATGCTTGGTCTGCTTGATCGCCAGCACCTCATCAACAACAATGGTAACTGCCACACCAAACTGGGGGACATTATCAATAGGCAATGAAATACAATGGCAGTCAAATAGCTATGGAACTATTAAAATGAAAGTGATTAACGTAGAAGGCAAGACGATAACGCTGGAAGTAACAGTAAGTGGTAACACCGAAACTGAAATACTCGATGCCGACGCAAGTATTACCGAACTTAACCTTGCCTATGTTTCACCGTGGCTACTACCAAAAAGCTATTTAGAAGAAGATTTAAGCCTTACCACTCAAAACTACGAATTCGAGGGTGTCAGCTACACTGCCTATTATAGTGAATCTAGTAGAAGCTATCGAGACACCAACACAGGCATCCTCTTTGAATCCAGATCTCCTGATGGTACTATAACCGATAGATTGGTTTCGACTGACGCCTATATGGCAGTATCAACCGTTTCAATTGGATGCCTCGGCACACTGTTTATTTCCTTAGTTTCAGTGACTGCCTTAGTCTCATATAGCCTGATCCGACTTCGAAAGAAGGAAGTCGTCTAACCCACTATCCATCTTTTTCTTTTTAGGAATGTCATCACCACAGCTAATACTCTACAAAGACGTGAAAATACAAAAATTCCGGCATAGTGACGACTTAATTAGGAGAGAAGCATTCGTGCTTTTCTTACGGCGTCCCACGCATCATCGCCATAAGAATCGGCACCCATGTCGCGAGCAATTTGATCATTTAGGCATCTACCACCGACAAGAACTTTGACAGTATCTCTCAACCCATTTTCTTCTAGTTTTTTAATAGTTTCTTCGATTTTATCCATTGTTGCACTCAAAAGTGTGGACATGCAGAGAATATCAGGTTTTACTTGTCTTACTGCTTCGACAAACTTTTCTGGGGTCACGTCTACTCCAAGATCAGTGATTTCAAATCCTACTGACTCAAGCATAGCACCAATGAGGTTTTTTCCAATATCATGTAAATCGCCCTCAACAGTGCCGATCACGGTTTTTCCAATGGCATCTTTATCTGCTGCTTCATGTTTCAGCAAAGGTTTTAGTAACTCCATGCTTTCATTCATAAGGGTGGCGGCCATAATTAATTCACTAAGAAAATAATCCCCGCGCTCATATCGTATTCCAACAATTTCCATTCCTTTTCCTAAACCTTCTCGAATTATTTTTTTAAGTGGAATCTCTTTCATCGCTTTTCTTAGTGTATTTTTGAGAAGATCATCCTTTAAATCAGCTAAACTTTCAGCAATTGTTTTGAGCACCTCATTTTCGTTCATAAATTCACCTCTGTTCAATTTACGATTTTTTAAGTGGATATTGGCCGTATTTTCGTCCTTCGTCTATCATAAACTTGATATTCTCCGTTTTCACTAACGAATGCAAACTGTTGCTGTCTGCGAGGATAAATCCCCCTCCTTCTGCTGCGGCGTCGATACATCGTCTAACATCTTTACGGACATCTTCTTCTGTTCCATATGGTAACACATGGGTACAGTCTACATTTCCCCGCAAGACGAATTTATCACCATACCTCTGTTTCACATCGGCTAAATCCATGACTCCTGGTTCAATCGGATGCAATCCATCGACACCCATTTCGACGAAGTCGTCAAGGAGCGGGTATAAATTTCCATCTGAGTGCTTCATAAATGGTATGCCTCGACTGTGACATTCATCGATTAATCGCTTAAAATACGGAAAGAAAAACTCTCTAAAGAGCCTAGGGGGGTAGAAAGGCGTCTTAACATCTGCTATGTCATCACTCTCGATTACAAGGTCTATAGAGCCTCTTCCTCTATTCAAAAGTTGTTTTGTTATTTTGAGGTTTAAGTCCGCTACAGTTTTGGTCAGCTCTTTGGCAAACTCAGGTTGCCGATAAATGGCAAGCACCATTTTATCTATGCCGCCAATCATGAGGTACGGAAACATCATCGAACCGTGAACCCATACTACAACAGGATAATCTTTTTTTTCCGCTTCTTCAATAGTCAGGTCGACAATTTCACAATTGAATTCTTTTGGATTTGGAAACTCCGAACGCCACTTCTCAAGATCTTCAGGTGTTCTTATAGTGCCATCGATCCACCAAGTCGTTTTCACGTCTTCCTTTATTTTATAGATCTTACCCCACAGATCAACATAGATATCCTTATCGATGAATTTAGGTTTATAGTCTTCTGGAAACACTTTATAATCAGAAACCGTCAGGACGTCAAGGTCAAGTTTCATTCTCGTTTCATTTTCAAGTTTTTGATTATGAATCATCATTTCAGTATAAGTCAGTTCTTCTTTTTGTGTTGAAACCCCGCCTCCACCTCCACCTGATCCTGCACCATAAACTCGTTTTCCCGTAATACGTTCAGCATGGATTAGATCTATGAACGTGCCATCGATAGGCACACAATCGGGCTCTTCATAACGCATAGTCGTTAGAAATCGTTCCTTATGTGTCATAACCAACAGTAAGTGCCCCCAGCTATTCTTGATTCTATTCATTTAGAAAGTTCATTGTTTTTTAAAAAGAATGTATTGCCCACCATTTGTGATTGATGTTTTTAATCTTTCTCTAGATCATGTCATTATTCGAATACGTTAGGGAAATTATTTTCTAAGAAGAGAAAAATGAATAAAAATTAACTTTAAAACACG
>JBHLOP010000068.1:6063-9121 GCA_048940375.1 Promethearchaeota archaeon
TCTGTACCTCTTTTTCTCTATCAACCGAAATGACATTGAAAGAACGATTTTTCTTAATTTAAAGAACTTTGTAAGTGTAAACTAAAATCTCAGCAAGTTGTAGATGTTTCTTGCACAAGAAATATAAATCGCTGATTGTCTCTCGAAGTAAAAAATGTGAGGATTTTTTATGTTCAAGTTTGATAAGGAACAGAAACGTTTTAGCATTGGCAATGTTGAGATTGGGGGAGAACCATGGAGATATCCAACTGTGCTAATTGGTACGATATTCTATAAAGGTGACAAAACCGTAGAAGACGAAAAATCTGGGAAATTTGATAAGGAAAAAGCGGAAGAGGTAATTAAGTTACAAGAGGAATTCTCTGATAAGACAGGAAATCCTTGTATGATTGATGTAGTGGTATCCTCAGATGAAAATATGAGAAAACACCTTGATTTTGTTTCTAGCGTCACAGATATGCCAATTTTAATGGATGGAGTAGTAAGTTCAGTAAAAATCTCCGGTCTTGATTATATCAAGGAAACGGGAATTAAGGATGTAGTTTATAATTCTATAACTATTGATTCTGGTCAGGATGAACTAAATGCCATTAAAGAATCAGGGATTGAAAGTGTATTATTACTAGCAATGAATATGAAAGATTTTTCTTCAAAAGGAAGAGTTGATGCTGCAAAACAATTGGTCAATACAGCACAAGAAATTGGCGTTACTAAACCAATTATTGATACAGCTATTTTGGATCTACCATCCCTTGGAGCTGGTTGCAATGCAATTTATCAGTTAAAGAGTGAAGTGGGTTTGCCACTTGGAAGTGGGGCACACAACGCCGTAGATACATGGAGAGGTTTAAAGTCAAAAATGGGAAAACAAGCAAAGAAACCTGCTATGGCTGTTGCAAATGCTGTGACAATAACAACTGGAGCAGACTTCATTCTTTACGGACCAGTTAAGCACGCCGATTTTGTGTTTCCTGCTGTTGCCATGGTGGATGTCGCATTTTCATCAATAGTGACAGAATCTGGCATAAAATTGGAAAAAAGTCATCCTAGATATCGCATTGCCTAGAAGCGCTCCACTCTTTTTATTAAAATTTCAGTTACTCCCATTTTTTATTTTAAATTGAAATATCTTTTTTAACCGGTTTGTTTAGATTTTTTTAGAATCTTGGAAAGTTATTTTAAACAACAGCAGTATAGATAATGTAGACAGATAGTCGGAATCTTACAATAGAAATGTTCCCGTTTTGTTGGTGATAGAAATGCCGGTGATAAGCATGTCATTACCTGCTAAATTGATTGCTCAAGTCGATAGCATCACGGAAAGAGAAGGCTATGCAAGTCGCTCTGAGATCATTAGAAAGGCCATCCGAACATTGGTTTCTGAGGATGCATGGCTGACATCTCAACAAGAGAGTACATTTATTGCAACGATAACAATCCTATACGAAGAGGATTCGTCAGCTACTGAGAGGTTATCAACAGTTTTTCATAAATATACAGAATTAGTAAAAGCCCGAACACATTCGCATTTGCATTCACAGCACTGCTTGGAAGTGCTTGTCTGTCACGGAGCTGCCTCAGAAATAAAAAAGTTGAAGGAAGACTTAACTGTGCTTCGAGGAATCCACGAACTTCGTTTAGTAACCATAAAAGCAGATACCTAGGACTTGTAAAAAACTCTGTTTCTCTGAGTAGCACATTGTTGTAAATGGTATATTCTGCATTTCTTGCGCATTTCTAATGATTGTGAGTTTTATTATTTTTAGCGACCTTTTAATTGCGTCTCTAAGTCGTTAATTCTTTTTAATAGGGCGTTAGCTACCTTCGCTATGCTTAGGATCGCCAATTTGGTGTTAGGATCCTTTATACCCTTTGTTTCTGCCTTCAATTTCTTGATAATCGATTCAATTTCAACTTCAAGACCCATATTATCCCTCAGTACCACTATTCATGCGTTTTTCATATAAATAGAATACAGCATGCGAAAAAGAATAATAATCTACAGATTACTTCTTTGAATATAAGGATCTTTGATTAATACTTAGGAGAAATTCTATCTAAACCAATTAAATCTAGAAAAAGAAAATGTGTAATTCAAAGTGAGAGAATAATGCAACCTAAATTATAATAACTATAAGTTCTGTTCTACGATCACGATTACTAAAGAGCCAATTTATGATCCAAAAAAAGTGAAATCAACTATGAGAGGAGTACATAGAAAACTTTTGATAAGCCTTCTTGCGATGTTCGTGATTTGCCTGATCGTCAGCCCCTCAACTACAATAGTAACTGACAAAGGAGAATGGGGAACCCTGAAACCGGGCGATGTAATGGAGTGGCAATCAACCCATTATAAACCCCCATACGTGATAAAGATTCTAAATGTAGAGGGAGACATAATTACTATTGAATGGCAAAGAGGAGCCAGTATATTTGTCTGGAAAGTTCATCCCGGCAGTGACATTTCAAATTTCTATTTACACGCTCAAAGTTATTATAGTGGATTCAAAAAAACAAATTATGAGTGGAAGAACACCACCTATAAAGCATATTATTCCAAACACATTTACTTTGACGGCAGTTATTCTGAATTCTGGGAGGACGTCAACACGGGTATCATGTTTGAATGGCGTGACACGGATAGGAAAGGAAGAGTTTTTGTTCGAGCTAAACTGATTTCCAGCACTGCTGATATGGCAGAAATCACAAGTGGTGGAGTCGGATGCCTTGGCACATTGTTTGTCGCCCTGTTTTCAGTCAGTTCAGTATTTTCCTACGGTCTTGTGCGCTTTTGGAAAAGAAAAAAGCCTATCTGACTTTTTTTATTGAGTTACTAAAGAAAAGGTGAAAGTAGAAATGCACAGTTTTAAGAGTAAAAACAATTTGCGGCTTATATTCTCATCTAGAAGGAATTTAAACTCTGTCACTCCCCCTGCTCATCTCAGGCAACATTTTCTACAAGTTTACATGTAACTAAGCAAGAAAGTCCACTGCTTGAGCGGTGGGTAGTTCACGTTCGAGATACCATAAAAAATCGAGTCGCGCGCATATCGGACAC
>JBHLOP010000069.1:0-6696 GCA_048940375.1 Promethearchaeota archaeon
GAAGCAGATCCAATCGATCCAACTGAAATATCTGCCAATTCAGAAGTCAAATCTACACAATAATGACATGCTTCTCTGGCAAATTCAGCGACCTCTGCTATTGGTAATTCGATGGGATCACCTTCGTTCATGTGGAGGAAGAATTTGCCTTTATTGATATTAGTTTTTTTCACGTCACTTAATTGAACCCCGCCCTTTTCTGCAATCTTTTTTAATCCTTCATAGGGGAAGCTTTCCATGCAAAATAGACCAAAAACCGCGATTATCTCGCCATAGATGTCTTTAAATGTCTCTCCATAATAAACTTGGAATTTTCTCAAGGCTTGAAGCATACAAGGTGTTCCAACTATACAAATTTTCTCGCATTCTGCCTGTTTTACAGATTCTAATATAGAGAGACTCGGTGACATAGCATATTTAGTCCCCGCACATTTAAGTAATTCAGTAATACTTCTAATAATGCGAGGTTTCGGTTTCCATGGATCATCTTCAAGTCCTACAACAACTGCTCCATCAATTTCCCCTTTTTCCAATAATGAGGCAACTAATGATGTAACTACTCCACCATCTTGCTTTACCGCTTTTATGGCATCATCAGTACACTGAGCCATTAAGCATTTCTTATATGGACCAATAGGTTCTTCATTAAGATGATCGGGCTTGATAATCTTTCCTAAAATATAACCTTTAAGCAGACCAATCGGTAGAAAAGTCCGTGGACAATTTTCAAAACAAAGTGAGCAGTGTATACACACTTCTTCATCGAGAATTGGGCCATCATCACTTACTGAAAGTGCATTTACTGGACAAATTGAAATACATTTTCCACAAAAAGTACACAGGTGAGTAGTTAAAATATTTTGTACTGATTGACCCACAGCAACATCATTTGGTGGCAGTAAACTTAATCTAAGTAATTCATCTTCAATGATTTCGGAAAATCTTGTTCTGAAGACAAGCTCGCCTTCGTTTGATACTCTTTCAACTTTTCCTTCTGATTCTAGATGTAAAAGATGCGAATAGATGTCATAATCTTCGAAATTCAATTCTTTTGCTAACTGAGAAATAAAAACTCCATCTTTAAGGGCTAACTCAGACAAGATTAATTGTCTCTTTAAATCATCTTCAAATATCATATCTTCAATAAAGTGAATTTGTTGCGAATTAAGCTTACCTCTTTCTATTATCTCCTCTTCATTTTCCAAGAGGATTTTTGTTCTGAAACCTTCAGCCGTTTCTACAATGGCATTTAACTTTTCGTTCAATTCAACCAAATTCTATTCTCCCCTTTGCGTTTAGGGTTGTCTTCTTGAAACCACATAGTTTACGTTTCAAGAGTCATTCAGTTTTATCGGATTTGGTCCAAGCTTTTCGACTTTTTTGAGTGTATCCTCCACCGCTGCAACGAATCTATCTGCTTCTGCAGCAGACAGGAAGTACATATTGACTCGATTATCTCCGAGGCCATGTCTTTCAAGGATTCGCTTGACGAAGTTTACATTACGCTCGGCTTTCAAGTTTCCGTCTGGGAAATCACATTCTCCCTTTCGGCAGCCTACAACCATTACGCCATCTGCACCGTCTCGAATCGCGTGTAGGATATGTCCTGCGTTAACCCGTCCAGTGCAACGAATCCTTACGATGTTTATGTTTGGTGGATACTTCATGCGACACGTACCAGCTAAATCAGCTGCAGGATAACCTCATTTGTCGCAAGCAAGAGCAACTATGTTATAATCTTCATCCATAGGCTCGATCTCCACTTGTGAAATTATATTGTGATTCTATTTTTGATATGTGCACCCTTCGGTTGCTACCTAACTGCTTCCATGAAGGTACAACTTTTTCCATCCATGATCCTTGCAGTATATGGGTGCTATGTTTTTACTTTCAAAGTTGGTTTTAATGTGCCTGAGATCTCGCGAAGTATTTGTTCGTCCCTGTGATATCTTACTGAAAGTGCTTTGGTTGGGCAGACTGAGACACATAATCCACAGCCTTTACATGCAACTTCTGATACTTGAGCGACTTCGTCTATAACTTCCACCGCGTTAAATGGACATACTCGTTCGCATGTCCCACATGAAATACACAAAGACTCATTGACAACAGGAACCATAAGTTCCAACATCATTTTACCCTGCACAAATGCTGCAGCTAATGCAGCAACACCATTTGCACCAGCAACACTGTATGGAATGTTTTTAGGACCGTGCGCACCACCGCCGATGTAGATACCAGGAGCCTTTGTGTTCTGTGGACTGAGACATTCATGAATTGGCTTAAGAAAGCCGCTTGGGCCTCGATCAAGTCGTAAGATTTCTGCAATTTTCAGTGTTCCTTCTCCTGGAACAATTCCTGCAGAAAGCACTAACATATCGACTTCGTCGCGTATTAATTCTCTCGTTAGGGTATTTTCTACTCGAATCTTCAGATTCTTTGTTTCTTTGTTTTCTTTTACTTCAGCAATCTTGCCCCTGACAAATTTGATGCCTGCATCCCTTACACGGGCGTAATATTCTTCACAGGCTTTGTCAGGCGTTCTTATGTCGATGTAGTAAATTGTTATATCGGCATCAGGATATTCCTGCTTTATGAGTTGCGCATTTTTCATAGCTACCATACAGCAAACTTGTGAACAATGCGGATTTGTTTTTAGATCTCTTGATCCAACACACTGAACCATTGCAATTTTATTAGGCGTTTTGCTGTCAGAAATACGTACCAAGTGACCACTTGTAGGTCCTGTTGGATTCAACAGTCGTTCTAGATCTGATTGTGTAACGACGTTTTCATAGATTCCGTAACCGTAATCGTTATTTTCCGAAGCGTCGTAAGGAGCAAATCCGGTTGCCACGATAATCGCACCGACCTCGATTTCTTTGGTCTTTGGTTGCTGTTCTAAGTCAATTGACTGTGACAAGCACGCCTTTTGACATGCGCCGCACTCTATACAGTCCTCTTTGTTAATCACCGCTATTTTCGGGACGGCTTGTGCAAATAGAACGTATATCGCACCTCTCGTTCCTAATCCATTATTGAATTCGTTAGGAACTATTATTGGACATTTTTCCAGACACGCTTCGCATCCTGTACAGGTTTCTGTGTTGACATAGCGCGCGTTTTGCAGTAGCTCTACCTTAAATTCACCAGGTCTACCGCTTACGCCTTGAACTTCTGTATAGGTTAAGATCTCTATATTTGGATTTCTGGCGACCTCAACCATTTTTGGAGCCAATATTCAGATACTACAGTCATCCGTTGGAAAGACTCTATCAAATTTTGCCATAGAGCCACCGATAGACGGCGAACTTTCCACAAGATATACTTTGATTCCCTGTTTTGCTAAATCCAAAGCTGCAGTCATTCCAGTAATTCCTGCGCCAACTACCATTACTGCTTCTACGGTTTCAAGTTCAAGTACAGGGATGTCTTCTAATAGTTCAGCTCGTGCTACACCCGCTGCAACAAGGTGTTTGGCTTTTTCAGTTGCTGCTTCTTTGTCTGTATGCACAAAAGAATCCTGTTCTCTGAGATTTACCATTTGGAAATAGTAAGGCGATATTCCTGCTTCTTTTAGCAACGCCCGATATGTGCCTTCGTGAATCTTAGGTGTACATGCTGCAACAACAATGCGATTCAAATTATGTTCCTTTATGGCTTCTTTGATCTCCAGTTGACCGGCATCTGAGCACGTAAACAGACTTGTACTTGTGTATACTACATTAGATAACGTTTTTGCGAATTCTGCGACAGCTTTAACATCTATTGTACCTCCGATGTTGACACCTCACGCACAAACAAAGCATCCAATGCGTACATTTTTCATAGAACCCCTCCTTGGGGTCACCTCCACTTGTGAACTTTTGATATAATTTCTCTAATTTTTGTTTGGAGTACGGGTTTACATCAATTTATTTAAATTTTCCCTCAATTTATCTAGCTTTCCAAATAGACAGCTACAAAGTATGTATACCGTTATAAACCAACCTTTAAAGAGATAAGAACGAATATGCTACAGACAGATAAACTCTTAGCAAGAGATCGTATATAGCATTGTAGAATTCCCATTATTTCGATAACTAAAAAAAGTACAAAAAAACTTTTTAAACCAAAACTTGTATAGGTTTAGCTGGATTTCGCTTAGAAACTCAGGATTTCGATTCATAGGTAACAATCTTAAATTATTTAAAAGAGGTTTGAAAAATGGCAAAAGAACGAATGATTGATTACTTGCAGAGCAGAATTGAGGGCATCGGATTTCGTGATTTACATGATTTTGTTGTAGACAAAGACGTCTGTTGCTTCTGTGCGACATGTGCAAGTTTATGTCCCAGAATTGGCTTGGAAGAAAAAGAACCAAAACTTCAGGAATATGATCCTACATGCTCAATGTGTTTTAGATATTGTGCAAGAACTTATTTCCCTGAAGATGAAGTAGAAAAAGAATTCTTTGGTGGTAAAACACGCGATAACTTCCTCTTAGGCTATTATCAGAAAGCAACTGCCGCAAAAAGCACCGATGATGCTGTATTGAAGGTAGCACAAAATGGAGGAGTAGTCTCCACACTATTGATTCGTGCTTTAGAGACTGGTTTAATTGATGGAGCACTTGTTACAGGAAAGGCTGGCAATTGGGTGCCGAAACCATACGTAGCGAGAACTCCAGAAGAGATATTGGCAGCAGCTGGTTCTAGATATACGATGGCGCCAAGTATGCTCCCATATTCTGAGGCAATATATGAATATGAACTTGAAAAACTTGCTTTTGTTGGTATGCCCTGTCAAATCCAAGCAGCTAGAAAAGTTCAACTATGGCCACCACTTTCTGATGCACTTGGAAAAATCACATTGATAATTGGGTTATTCTGCTCCTCGAATTTCACGATGGATTTACTCAAGAATACAGTATATCAACAAATGGGCGTATCATTGAGTGATGTAAAGAAGTTTGATATTGCACGCGGTAAATTCTTTGTCTACCTGAATGATGGATCGGTAAAGGATATCCCAATAAAAGAGACTAAAGTAAACAATTGGGCATCTTGTCAGTATTGTAAGGACTATACTGCTGAATTTTCTGATATTGCAGTTGGCTCAGTAGGTGCGCCAGCTGATGATTGGAATACTGTCTTCGTAAGGTCAGATGTCGGTGCAAGACTGTTTGATGATGCGGTAACAGCTGGAAAAATAACTGTAGCAGATACTCTTGATCTCTCCAAAGTAGAAAAAGAATCTCTCAGGAAGAAATCACAATTAGCGAAGATGGATGAGCGTGTGTACTCCGCCGTACAACTTTTGAATGTATCAGACGTTGAAGCAAAGACCTATGCAACTCTCGTTTCTTTAGGATACGCAGATATTGCAATGTTAGCTAAAGTCATGAAGGTAGAAGAAGCAGATGTTCGTAACTCTCTTAATGTATTACAGCAACGAAAATGGATATCAGCAACTGATTCTAAATATACTCCCGTCAACCCAGCAGATGTTGTAAAGGCAGAAATAGACAAATTCGAGGCAAACATCAAAAAAGTCAAATCTGATGCATTGGTAGATCTCCAAACTCTTTTTGTGCAGAACAATCTCATGCATGTGCGCTACAAGGAATTTATGGACTTAATCTAGCGTGCGATTTCTCTCATTTCTTTCTTTTTTCACAATTTTGGATCATTTTATACCATTTTTTTTTAGAAAATCAGATTTAATTAGAACCTATGTGATCTCTTCTTTTAGATATTAATTGCAACTGATTTCTCGATTATAATTCGTGACATAACGGAATAGTCAATTTTAAATAGGGACATGAGATATCACAAACTGACTCTGAGTTTTATTATTCTCATAATTCTAAAAATTGATAATACCTATAGAGATGTGATCCAAGATGTTAAAGATGCATGAATTTGGTGATAAAAACCTGGGCGATCTTGAAGCAGAAGTCATCTATAATAGCCTTTGTACGGGATGTGGAGCGTGCGCTGCTTTCTGCCACAAGTACATTAGCATGGTAGATGGATTTCCAACTGCAATTGAAAGATGCTTAACTCCCTGTGGTGTGTGTTATAGTATTTGCCCACGAACATTTGTATCGCTTAAAGCGCTAGATCAATTTACTTTTGGCGAAAATCGTGAAGATCAAACGCTAGGCTATTATAAAACTATAGTTCAAGCTAAAGCCAAAGGAAACGCTAAGGCAGGTGTATTAACGTCCTTACTAAATGCAGCGATTGATCTAAAACTGATCGATTCAGCAGTGCTAGCTAAAGGTATCGATCCGAAAGATAAGTGGAAAGCAGAACCATTTATCGCCACAAATAAAAAAGAGATTGATAAAGGTGCGGAGGGCAAACTGAACGCAAGTCCTCAGATAACAGGGTTAGCTGAAGCTATTGCTATGGGTAAGAACAAAATTGCACAAGTTGGTGTGCCCTGTCAGATGATTGCCTTGCGAAAAGTTCAGTCGAACGAGAACTATGAACTTTGCCAAGACAGGATTGCGTTTGCTCTGGCGGAATTTTGTGTACGGGCGCGTCATGATGGATGTGCTAGTTGTCTTGATATGACTGCTGAATTCTCTGACATTTCTGTAGATCCCTCTGCAACCAAAGAGGGTTGGAATACCGTTATAATTAGGTCTGAAAAAGGCTTATCTGTTTTTGAAAAAGCCGTAGAGAAGGGTTATATCGAAACACAGGA
>JBHLOP010000069.1:6796-9105 GCA_048940375.1 Promethearchaeota archaeon
ATTGTTGGAGAGAAAAATTTTACTGACAATCCATTTGATATACTTTCATATAGTCAAGATGGTTCAGAATCAGAAGGTACGGCTGAAGCTCTAGCTTGGGTAACGGCAACAGAGCAAGTATCTAACATTCTGAAACTAGCTAATGAAAAACAATTTTCTGTCACTCCGCGCGGATCAGGAACTGGTTTATCTGGAGGCGCGGTAGCCTCAAGTGGTCTTATTATGGATTTCTCAAGAATGAATAAGATCTTAGAAATTGACCAAGAGAACCTTACGGCAATAGTTGAAGCAGGAGTGGTTTTAGCAGATCTTAATAATGAATGCGCAAAACTAGATCCGCCTTTGTTCTTCCCACCAATGCCCGCATCAGATTCTGTTGCACAGATCGGAGGATCTATTGCTGAGAATGCTGGTGGAGTACGTGCGGTTAAATATGGAGTAATGAAAGATTGGATTCTCGGTCTGGAGGTTGTGTTGCCTACAGGCGAAGTATTATGTGAAGGTGGCAAAATGAGAAAGAATGTTTCAGGTTATGACCTAATCAGTATGTTATCCGGTTCAGAGGGAACTCTAGCCATTATCACAAAAGCTACAGTTGCCTTAACACCAGTTCCTGAAGAAAGACTCTCCGCCTTAGCATACTTTGATACGCCAGAAAACGCTGGAAAATTCATTTTCGCTTTGTTCCAATCTGGTTTGGATGTTTCAGCTGGTGAGATTCTGGACCGTCAAACCTTAAACACGGTAACCGGATACACAGGCATGAACTTTCCTGACTGTGGAGCCATGATACTCGTGGAGATGGACGGTGACATGGAAGACATAAAACGAAAGCTTGCAAAACTTGAAGAACTCTTCAAATCCTCAGTAGGTATCTCTGACTACCGACTAGCCTGGGATCCAGTAGAAAACCTAGAACTTTGGAGAGCTAGGAAAGCCGCATTACCCTCTATGTCTCAGTTAAAACCAAATGTGGTTATCGAAGACACTACGGTTCCTCTCAGTAAAATACCAGAACTGCTTAAACGTATGGAAGAGCTAGCCAAACAGTTTAACATCAGTATACCTTGCTATGGTCACATTGGTGATGGCAACATACATCCCATGTTTTTATTCGACCCTAGAGATCCTGACGAGGCTAAGAGAGCACATGAAGCTGTAAAAGTAATGGGCGTGCTCATCCATGAGCTAGAAGGCACAGTCACAGGCGAGCATGGCGTTGGAACTGAGAAGAAGATGTTTATGCTAGCTGAACATGGACAAGCAAAAATGAACTTATGGAGAAGAATCAAAAAGGCTTTCGATCCAAATGGAATTTTAAATCCAGGAAAAATATTTGATTACGATTAAAGGTGATTTGAAATGGGTACACTCGGATTAGAGAAAGAATATGAAGATCAAGTCCTCAAATGTAGTCGATGTGGGTTCTGCCGTGTTATTTGTCCTACGTTTGAAGCAAAGGACTTTCTAGAGTCTTATGGGGCTCGTGGCAGAATGATGCAGCTTAAAGCAGTCGACGAAGGAAAAATTCAGCCAGATCAATCATTAGTTGACAGAATTTTTACATGTACCTTATGTTCGGCGTGTGAAGAGAAGTGCCCTTCAAAGGTTGACTATGTCAAAACAATGGAGGCCGCAAGGGCTGGTCTGGTTAAACTAGGTTTTGCTCCTCCGGATTTTGCTGAATTTGGAGCAATGACATTAGAAAAAGGAAATGTACTTGGACAAGACAATGCACGGCGAATGAAATGGGCTGCAAAACTTGAAAACATCAAGGTCAATGAACCAGCTGATGTTCTTTATTTTGTGGGATGTAATATCATAAGACCACGTGTGCGACCAATGGCAACAGCCACCGCAAAAGCCCTTCAAGCCGCAAATGTTGATTTCGCTGTCATGGGTGAAGATGAATGGTGTTGTGGCCTTGTATTTATTAACACAGGTCATTTAGACACAGCAAGGGAATTCGCAAAGCATAATATTGAACTGATTGAGAAGATTAATCCACAACGAATAGTAACAATCTGTCCAGGATGTGCACAAGCCCTTCGTCATTACAAGCATTTAACTGGATGGAAGCCAAATGTACCAATTATACATGCCGTAGAATATATTGCTGAGCTCCTCGATCAAGGCAAATTTACATTTACGAATGAGTTCGAAGGTGGCAGTAAAGTAGCATACCATGATCCATGTGAACTTGGCAGGCAAATGGGTGTATTTGATGCCCCCAGAAAGATCCTTAATGCAATTCCAGGATTAGAATGGGTTGAATTAGAGAATAACAAAGAACTTTCACATTGTTGTGG
>JBHLOP010000070.1:0-5175 GCA_048940375.1 Promethearchaeota archaeon
GCTTTAGACAGCTAATTACCCTCCATTGCATCAAATAACAGAAAGTTACATACAAAACGTTTTTATAATTTTCAGCGTTAATCTCCTTTTATCTTATTAATTTGATTTATGGGCCCGTAGCTCAGCTAGGTAGTCCAACCAAATAGTTGAGGCCGAAAGCGTCGGGCTCTTATACCTATTTCAGGTAGAGACACCCGATGGCCGCGGGTTCAAAAAAATTGTGCACGTGCACGATTTTGAAAGTCCCGTCGGGCCCGCCATTCTTTTATTAAATTATTTGCGTTTTCAGTTTTTTGCTAAAACCTTTTCATAAATCTTAATTTGTTTTTCAGATATTTTGTCAAGAGCGTAAACTTCTTCGATTCTTTTTCTTGAATTCTTTCCGAATTGTTGAATTATATTAGGTGATTCGATAAATTTTCTAAGCAGTAAAGACAGTTCTCTATAATTGTTGGGTGTGAATAAATAACCTGTCTCCCTATCAACAAGAACTTCTTTGATTCCACCTACTTTAGATCCTATGACGGGTTTTCCGCATGCCATTGCTTCTAAAATTACAGAAGGCGAGGGATCAATTAAACTAGGTAATAAAAGGACATCACAGCTATTGTAAAACTCGGGCAGGCTTTCATATGATATGTTTCCTAGAAATTTCACAAAATCAGTCAAATTTAAAGATGAAACTAGTGTCTTCAAATTCTTTTCTTCGCCACCTCTTCCAATAATGAACAATTTAGCATTCAACTTGCTTTTTGATATGTATTTCATTGCATGAATGAGGGAATAGACACCTTTTGACTTTTCTAATCGCCCCACAAAAAGAAATTTGATTTCATCGTCTGAGAGATATTTATTGAGTACATTACTTCTTCTCGGTGTAAATAGACTTGTATCGACTGAATGATAAAGAATATCGATAAACTTAGGTTCTGCACCTTGGTTGATCAAATATTCGCGAGATTTTGTTGTTTGTGCAATATATCTATCACAACCTCGAACTACAGTCTTTCCAATAAATCTATTGGTTAAAGATCGAAGAAGTTTCCAACCAGTATGCCCAATTGCATAACCGTCATAATGTTCTGTTAGAATCGTTGGGATATTGGCTTTATTCCGAGAAAGAAATGAACAATAGAAAGTATTTAGTTGATAATCTTCATGGAGATGTAAAATGTCAAACTTCTCAAATGACAGCCTTTTCGGTATTGAAATCGGAAAATATGGTCTTAATTTGAACAAATAAGGAGTATGAATGATTTTTACACCCTCTAAATTCTTTTCATTTTCATGAGGGCAGCAAAAGACTGTAAGTTTACAACCTCTTTCGACAAGCCCTTTACATAGGGTGTGTGAACTTGGATGATCAAAATATGGATAGACCATTAGAATCTTCACAATCTTGTCACTTATTCATTTTGTTATTTTTAATTTCAAAGTCTAGAAGCGACCTAAAGAATAAAGTTTACCTACTTTATTCATTTCATACAATAAATATGAATGGAAAAATCACTTTCATAGACCTTATTGAATTTAGTAGATGTATCAATTATTTCTATAGTGCCTTCCTTTAAACCGAAGGATTCCTGAAGCAGAAGATATGTAACATTTTGAGTTTGAGCGGTATTTAAAATGCGAGAAAAATTCGCTTCTGTACCTGAAAAAACGGTATATCTTTTTGAAAGGTATTCCACATCATCTCTCCAGCCGTCATTGAGCAATTTTGTTGAATCTAAAGTGTATCGATCAATCCAAATGCAAGCGTTTCCAATTATTTCGATATCAGATGATACTGTAAATGTTTTTTCGTATATTGAATAAGTAGATGATGCGCAAATAAGCGAAAATAGAAAAGTAAGTAAATAAAGTCTCCAAGAATAGAGAATATGAGTTTTTTCACTAAAGAACAATTTTAAAACGCCAAAAGCAACGATTCCGGAAAGAGTAGGGAGCATTGGTAAACATAGTCTAACTCCTTGAACTTCCATATGATCGAGAAGATATACAATAACTATAGCCGTAAAAACAAATACAATTGCCATTAGAACAATATCCGAATTTTGACGTCTTCGTAAGAGTTCAAAAAGCCCATATAAGAAAGTCAGTGACATTATAATAGGAGTTATAAATGAAATAATAGAACTATTTCTGCTAAGAACCCAAAAGTATGCGAGCAATCTTTCTGGCTGATTGAAAAAAATCAGATATGATCTTTCAGTGATAATGATTTCTAAGATATTTCTTCGTGAAGCAGATCCAAATAAGAATGCAGCAGGGCCAAATGGGTTCCCATATGCAAGATATGGCCTTAAATACCAGAGAGTGCCGACTAAGAAACCAATGACTATTGTTAATACCAAATTAAACACTTTAACTTTCTTCTTTCTGTAATAAAGGCAAAAAATAATCAACAGAATGAAAGCTATGGCAAAACCAGTAGCTTTCGTGAGGATTGAAAGACCAAAACTCAATCCTGAAAGAATTACCATTTTCTGATTCTCATCAGATATTCCTTTCAGATAAAGAAAAACACAAAAAATTGTAAGGAACGTAATCGCAGTAGCTACATAACTTATTACACTAAAATACAAATGTAGGGGGATAATTGCAAGGAAAAAAGTAGTGAGTAAGGCTATATCTGTTCTAAATAAAGATCTAATAAATGCAAATGTAATGAAAAGAGTCATTACTCCAAAAATAGGTGATAAGAACTGCATGATTAAAGCATTTGATGTGGTTTCATAGAGTTGTGCTGCAATTAGATGAAAGAGTGGTGGGTGCCAAAGGAATGGGTAGTGACGAAAGGTATCAGCTTGAGGAATATGTCCTAATTTAGCAATATTTTCTGCAATTGCTAAATGCCATGCAGCATCAGAATTCACTGGATGACTAACTGTAAAATAGAATCGTAAAAGAGCGCCGAAAAAAATTATTAACACAAATGTCAGTTTTTCTGTGATTTTCACTTGGATGCGCCCTTTTAAGGATTAGATGTATATAGCCCTAAAATTTAGTTTCTCAATACGAGATCTAAATTGATATTTCTTAATACATGCAGTAGTGAATGAATCAAGATTTAACGAAAATATAAACTTCAGGAATTTCGTAAACCTCTATGATTTTTACAAGTCTAATATCAGGAAATATTTCTACCAGTGAAGCAAAATCTTTGTATTTATCAGGTGTGTATCTACGAATTAAAAAGACACAAGTATTGTCTTCAATAAGATATCTACTTAACTCAGCCCCATTAAAATAATCTGTTATATACCCACTACCATAAATACGAGGATATAGGTCTTTAGCAATAAACTCAAAACCCCACCTAGGCATGGGAAAAATCACAGTATCTGCAGAATAGTTTTCCTGTTGTAAATAATCTATTGACTCCTGCCAGCCATATCCAGACCATCGGGAATCAGTAATCTTCTTAAAATCTGAATGAATTTGTGCTTCCCTAGGTGTGAATATTAGTGTACAACTAAAGAAAAGAGTATATGAAACACAAATTGAAATGATAGCAAGGGAAATCACAGAATTCGGAATATTCACCCCTATCTTTTTATATTTGATTATTTCGGGCACTTTTTCTGAAAGGAAAGTTAGGCTAATGCCCGCAGTTAAAGTGGCAGGTGGCACTATCGAAAGAATATATCCCGTAGCATGATTATGAGGCACCCAACTTGTGAATAGTTCTACCATAATCCATATAACGGGAAGTAAGTCGATTGCTCTTTTTCTTGAAAGAAGTAGGCCTATACCTGCAATAAATAAGATAAAAATTGAAATTGTGAACATGTTTAGCATCCATGCTAACTGGTCTGACAGGATTGTTGGGAGATTTAACGCTCTTGAGATAAGATCTGAACTTGTTTGTGCAGCAGTTTTTATAGTGGTGGAAGAAATGGTAGTGGTAGTGGTGGTATTGATAGAGATAACTCCAGAAAAAGCCTTACCTTTCGTCAAATAAGTAGTATAGAGGTTAAAGTCGCGCCGTGCAGCAAAATAGATAAAAGGATAATGAAAGATTGCTGCCAAGATTGAAGAGATCCAGAGTGGCGCTTTTTTTAGATATGAACGAATATCTTTTGTTAGAAGGAGGTAAAAAATGATTATTATGCCTATCTTCAACCCCAATTGTTTTGCATCAAGGGCTAATCCGAATACAACACCTCCTAGAAGTATTGAGAAGGTATTGTCGTTCTTAAAGCCATAACTATAACAAAGAATCGCACCAGCAATTAAACAACTGACAACTGGATCTTGTAAGGCTAACCGTGAATAATAGATGTCATAAGGAATAATAGCAAAGATCAATCCAGAAACAAGACCAACTTTACTCCCATATAGAATTTGTCCCAATTTATAGACAAAAAAGACTGTAAGAAAACCTGCTATGGCAGAAACTACTCTAATTGCAAATAAATTAAAACCAAAAATATTGAATGATAATGCATAGAGTATTGCAACTAATGCTGGCTTTCCAGCAAACCGGTATGTAATAAAGAGCCAGCGAAAATCATCAAGTGCAAAATTTTCGTATACAGCTTTACCCCAGATTCCCCATGCACCTTCATCTACAAATATTGGAACCCAATTAGCTAAATTCCAAAAACGAAGAAAAGTGCCAAGCAAAAGAATTAATATTAAACTCCATCTTTCGCCTTTTAGAGATCTTAAATCATTATAAAGTTCAATAACTGTAGACTTAGAAAGAATTGACTTGAAATCAGAAATAATGACTCGTCTTTTATAGAATACGTAAAGACTGCAGACAATTACGAGCACTGCAAAAATAGTATAGAAAAGCGGTCTAAAAATCACGTTAGGAATATGAATCAAATTTTATCTCCTTATTAGTAGAGTTAATTATTTTTTGTTTGTCTTTAATCGATAGAGTGCAATGATAATGAAAGCACGGGTTTTTTAAATCTTTTTTAGAGGTCTGATTTCATTCGATATAGTAAATTAGCGTTTTTGGATTTTCAACTTTGTAGATTAGCTTAAAGTTGCTTGGAACGCCGGTTTCGAAGTATAGATCAGGAAAATATTCTTGTGCCTCTGGGAACATAGAATCAAGAACGATATAACTAACATTCGAATTCATTATCGTGTATTCCAAAGTTTTATTAGCATAGATGTTAGGAAATGAGACCGTTTTTAATTTAGAGAAATAAT